>JBGZBY010000130.1:0-9579 GCA_041844915.1 Eubacteriales bacterium | reverse complement strand
AAGGCAAGGGAGGTATCCTTGCAGACGGCATGGTCATGTGGTCTGCTGAAAACAAAGCAAATCAAGGAGAGCCTTCCGCTTCCGGCAGGAAAGGACTTAAGGGAAAAGCGGTATAGGAGCGGAGAAAGCTTGGCAGCAAGGCAAGGGAGGTATCCTTGCAGATGGCATGGTCATGCGGTCTGCTGAAAATAAAAACAAACCATAAGGAGGGCTTTCTTCTTTGAGCGGGAAAAGGATTTTTTAAAAACGGACAGTGCAATCCTTCGGCAGGATTATGCCGAAGGGGAGGGGCGTCGGTAAAGAGCGGACGCGCTGCTTGCAAGGCCGAGCCAAGGCTTGGCAGAAAAAAGACTTTTTGCAGGGGAAGGAAAGCCGGAAAGAAAGAGGTGTAAAATGAAAGTCAGGGGTAAACAACACGGAATCAGGATAGCAGGACTGCTGCTGGCGCTGGTAATGCTGCTTTCCGCCTGTGCCGGAACGGAGAAGAAGGCGGAGGAAAAGCCGACCTTACGCTGGCTGACGACCGGCGATACGGCGGCAAAGCCGATCGAGGAAAATGACCGGATAATTCAGGCGATTGAGGATAAGCTGGGGATTGATTTGGTGATTGAGGTCGTGCCGGAGGGGTCGGTCGAGAAGGTCAATGTGGCGATGGCATCCGGTACCTTACCAGACATTGTTACCGGTGCGTTCGGTACCAGCGCAACGCAGGGCTGGATTAAGGACGGGATGGTAATTGCCTTGGATCAGTATTTGGACGCGGCGCCTGCGCTGAAAAAGAGATTGCTGGAGGATTATGCATGGGACTTGGTGGATGGGAAGCATTATGGCGTGCCCTTTATCACTCAGTTTAAGAGCGCAAATGCTTTGGTCGTGCTTCGTCAGGACTGGCTGGATAAGCTGAACCTAAAATATCCTACAACTTTGGAGGAAATGAAGCAGGTGCTGATGGCATTTACTAAGAACGATCCAGATGGCGACGGCAAGGACAATACCTACGGCTATACCGCGGTTAAGCCCTCCGGTAATGGCAGTCCGTTTGAATGGGTATTTTTCGGCTATGGCATTCCCTATGCCGATTATTCTCTAGACAAGGACGGGAATGTTATTCCCTTCTTTGAAGACCCTGCCTATGTCGAAGCAATGAAATATATCAAGGAGCTTTGGGATAATGGGGTGATTGATCCAGAGATTATGCTGAACACCAATCCCAAGAAGGAAGAAAAATTTTATCAGGGCAAGTCCGGCGCGATGCTGGCGGCGCTTTTCCGCCATGTCAACCGGATTGAAAGCAGCTTGAAGCAGCTGTATCCGGAGGCAAGCATCGCCTACGGTATGGCTCCAAAGGGGCCGGAAGGCAAATTTGGATTGAGTAAGCAGGGCAAAAGCGGAATGTATACCTGTGTGACGAGCAGCTGTAAGGCTCCGGAAAAGGCGGTTGCTCTGATTGATTTTCTGCTTTCCGAGGAAGGAACCAATCTGGTACGGCTGGGTATTGAAGGAGTACACTATACCAAAGAGGGCGATAAGCTTGTGATGAATGAGGAAGAAAGAGCAAAAGACGCCTTTTCGCCGAACGGCTGGGCGCATGCGCTGGCTTGGGGCGTGTTTTTCTGGCCGCTGGAGAGCAATTATCTGCCGGAAACCGAGCCTGCCAGAGATCGGGCATTGGAATCGGTCGAGCTGGCAACGGCTTGCCAAGTAAAAAATCTGATTTCGACCAAGACGCCGCTGGAGGTAAAGAACGGTGGAATGTTGAGCGATATTGAGGTTCAATATTTTTCGGATATGCTGCAAGGCAAAATCGGCATTGAGGAGGGCGTTAAGAAGCTGTCCGAGGAATGGCGCAAACAGGGCGGCGACGAATTGTTGAAGGAAATAAATGAGATTTATAAGAGCAGCAAAAAATAAATAAGCGGCTCCTTGGAAAGGGGCAAAAGGCTGCGTTTTGCAAAGGCAAAGCGGGCTTATGCCGGAAGCATAGCCTGCTTTGCCTTTGCGGAGCAGCGCTTAACAAAAGGATATCGGCAGCAGGGAGCGAAGCGGAGATAGCAAAGTGGCTTAAAGAGCTGTATTTTTGGTAAAAGGTATTGAGCTGTGATTTAGTAAAGAGATATCCGGCAGCCGGCAGGGAGTGGATCAGAGGCAGAAAAGTGGTCGCATAAGTAGTATTTTTAACGAAGGATTTGGTGCTGCTCCTGATGGGTGGCGAACAGAGGGAAAAGCGGGGTAAAGTCAGAGAGTTCACCGATATCAAAATGAATAGCATCAAAATAAATAGTACCAACAATAAATAGTACTAAAATGAATAGTATTAAAATGAGCAGTATCAAAGCGAGTAGTACCAAAACGAAAGGAAGAAAGGAAGGAAGGGGCTGCTTTTTGAAGCAGTCGGTAAGAAAATGAAAAAACCCAATATTGTATTTATTTTATCGGATGATCAAGGGGCATGGGCATTCGGCAAGGGAGGAACGCCGGAGCTTTATACGCCCAATCTGGACAGGATTGCCGGAATGGGAATGCAGATGAACAGCTTTTTCTGCGCTTCGCCGGTCTGCTCTCCGGCAAGGGCGTCGCTGCTGACCGGAAAGATTCCTTCGCAGCACGGCGTGCATGATTGGATTCGCAGCGGCAATGTCGATGCCAATATTTTTCAAAAGCAGGGCAGGGAGAATCCCTATGGCGGCTATGTGGATGAACGAAAGCCCATTCGCTATTTGGAGGGGCAAATCGCCTATACGGATATTTTGGCAAAGCATGGCTATCGCTGTGCGCTTTCTGGCAAATGGCATCTCGGCGACAGCATTACTCCGCAGCATGGCTTTCAGGATTGGTATACTATCGGCAAGGGAGGCTGCCATTACTATAAGCCGGATATTGTGGAAGACGGCGAAATTCAGCTTAAAGACGGAGAATATGTAACGGAGCTGTTTACCGATAAGGCATTACAAATGCTGGAGAGCTTTGCTGGGGACAGGGAAACGCCGTTTTATCTGGGGCTTTTTTATACGGCGCCCCATTCGCCGTGGGGAGCTGAGCAGCATCCGAAAAAATGGATTGATTACTATGAAAGCTGTGATTTTGCCAGTATACCGGATGTTCCGGATCATCCGGACATGGCGGTGGGCAAGGAAAACGGCAGAGCAAAGCGGCATGAGAATTTGAGAGGCTATTTTGCGGCGGTCAGCGCTATGGACGAGCAGATTGGCAGGGTCTTGGATTTTTTGGAGGAAAAAAAGCTGCTGGAGGATACTCTGCTTATTTTTGCCGGCGATAATGGTATGAATATGGGACATCACGGCATTTGGGGCAAGGGGAACGGAACATTTCCTCTGAATATGTATGATACCTCGATCAAAGTACCGTTTTTGATGGCATATCCGCCACTGATCAAAGCGGGGAGCGTTTGCGAGGAAATGATCAGCGCCTATGACTTTTTCCCGACACTGCTGGAGATTCTCGGTCTATCGGCGGAGCTGCCGGAGAATTTGCCGGGTAGAAGCTTTTTGCCGCTGCTTAAGGAGGAGATGGCGGCAGAGGGTAGAGAGGAAGTGGTGATTTTTGATGAATATGGGCCGGTGCGCATGATTCGGCAAAAGGCCTGGAAATATGTTCATCGCTATCCCTACGGCAGGCATGAGCTTTATCACTTGGCCAGCGACCCGAATGAGGAACGGAATTTATACGGGCAGCCGGAGTATGAGGAAAAGGTATTGGAGCTGCATCGCCGCTTGGATAAATGGTATGAGGACTATGCCGATCCTGCTAGGGATGGACTAAAGGAGGAGGTGACGGGGCTTGGACAGCTTTGTCTGGCAGGCAGCGCCGGAGCAAGAGCCTATCGTTATTACCCTTGGGATTCCCAAACAGAGGGTGGGATGTGAGGCGGCAGGCTGTACGGCATGAAGCTGTTTTAAGCTTAGGAGGACAGGCTTTTTTCCTTGAAATATTAAAAACGGCAAGAGCAGGAAAAGGCACGGAGTTCTTTTGGAAGTAAGAGGATAAGGAGCCTTTGCTTTTCCTTTGATATTAAAAACGCGCGAGCTGCTTTGGCTTATAAAAGCAAAGATTTTTTAGAAAAAAATTATAAAAATTTTAAAAAAAGAAGCGTCAAGCCTTTGGCAAGAGCCGGAAGGAGCTTGACGCTCTTTGCTTTGCCCCAAAATGGACATTAATAAAAGGAGGATATTAACAAAGGGAGGCGGGATTGAATAGTTTACTGCTGGCAGGCTTTTCGTTAAAAGCCGTATCTTCTCGGAATTTTTGCGCAATAAAAGCTTTATTGAAGGGATGGGGAATCCTTAAAAAAATAAAGAGTCTGAGGGAATTTCTTCAAAACAAAGATTGCTCCCGCCTGTTAATTGTGATATACTGCTTAATAAGAAAAAAATGAATAATTTCACAAAAAAAGCAAGGCTCGAAATGGAAGGGGATTTTCGGAATTTTCGCTTTTGATAGGTATAGAAGGCGGAAAAGTATGAAACATGAGGCCTCGGACAGAAGGAGAGCGGATTGCCGTAAAACGGAGGAAAGAATGCTAAGCTATCAAAGTTCAAGAGGTGCAGAAAAAGGAATCAGTGCATCGGAGGCGATCATCAGAGGGATCGCTTCGGATAACGGACTATTTGTTCCTGTTTTTTTTCCGGCGATGCCAAGAGCGGCGGAGGAATACGCGGGATATAGCTATCAGGAGCTGGCGGCGGAGATTTTGGAGCTGTACTTGCCGGATTTTAGCAAGGCGGAGATAAAGGAATGCGTGGAACGGGCATACGGCGAGCAGTTTGATACCGCCGTGATTGCCCCGGTCGTAAAAAGGGGAGGCTATTATTTTTTGGAGCTTTTTCACGGACCGACCTATGCCTTTAAGGATATGGCGCTGCAACTTTTACCGGAACTGATGAAGACTGCCGCTAAAAAACAGGGGATTGACAAGCAGATTTTGATTTTGACGGCGACCTCGGGAGATACCGGAAAGGCGGCGATGGAGGGCTTTGCCGATGTCGAGGGTACGAAAATCGTGGTTTTTTATCCCAAGGATGGAGTTTCTTTTATTCAGGAATCCCAAATGTGTTCGCAGGATGGAGCGAATGTAGTGGCTATCGGTATTCGGGGTAATTTTGATGATGCGCAGACCGGTGTGAAGGAGCTGTTTCAGGATGAGGCTTTTACGCAACTCCTATCGGACAAGGGCTATCTGGTCAGCAGCGCCAACTCGATCAATATCGGGCGATTGGTACCACAAATCGTTTATTATATCTATGCCTATGCGCAGCTGATAAAAAGAGGCGAGCTGCAAATTGGTGAAAAGCTGGATGTTGTTGTGCCAAGCGGCAATTTCGGCAATCTTTTGGCAGCATATTACGCTAAAAAAATGGGATTGCCGCTGGGAGTGCTGCTGGCGGCGTCAAACGAAAACAAGGTGATTGCGGATTTTTTAACGAATAATGTCTATGACCGGAATCGAGAGATGATTTTGACAAAATCTCCGTCAATGGATATTTTGATTTCTTCCAATATGGAGCGTTTGCTCTACGATATTGCTGGAGAAGCAGAGGTCAGCCGCTATATGGCAGAGCTGCAAGCCGGTGGACGCTATGCGGTCAGCGACGAGCAGAGGGAAGCAATGGGGCGGCTCTATGGAGAGTTTGCCGACGAAAATGAGTGCAGCCGGATGATTCGCGACTTTTTTACCGGCGAAGGCTATTTGATGGATACGCATACCGCTGTAGCTGCGGCGGTGGCCGGCAAGACGAAGAAGCTGGAAAACAAGACGCTGATTGTATCGACAGCCAGTCCGTATAAATTTTCGGCGGCAGTTTTGACGGCGCTGGGCGGAGAGGAAAAGAAGGAAAGCTTTGATCTGCCGAGGGAGCTGTTTGAAAAGACCGGAGTACCGATTCCGCAGGGGATTGCAGGCTTAGAGCATAAGCCGCTGCGCTTTACCGAAGTCATAGAAAAGGAAGCGATGAAGGCGGCTGTGCTTCGTTTTTTGGACAAATAAGCAATCAGAAGTTGCTTCCTTGAGCGGGTTATTATATATAGGACAGGAAAAATAAGGATTCTCATGACCTTGCTGCAAGTGCCAGAAAAAAGGAAGATTGCGGCAGACCGCAGCGCTTGCCGAGAGGAAAAGAGGATTAAGGCAAAATAAAAAAGATAAGGAGAGAGCAGATGAGTTTAAAAAAAGTAGAGTTTAACCGTTATTTGAAGGATGCTGTAGAGCAGCTTCCCAAGGGCGCCTTTTTATGCACGAAGGATGGCGATAAGGAGAATGTTATGGCGATCGGCTGGGGAGCGTTCGGCTCGATGTGGGGTCGCCCGATGGCGATCATTACGGTTCGCCCGTCGAGATACAGCTATGAGTTGATTGAAAAAACCGGTGAATTTACTTTGAGCATTCCCTTTAACCAAAGCCAGAAGGATACGATTAATTTCTGCGGCAGCCACAGCGGCAGAGAGAAGAATAAATTTGAAGAAAAGAGCCTGATCAAAGGGAAGGGACAGACCCTTGACCTTCCTGTTATTGAGAACTGTCAGCTCTTTTATGAGTGCAAGGTCATCACCAAGCAGGCGATGGCACCGGAGCTGCTGGATGAGTCGATTAAGCAGATGTATTACCCGCATGGCAATTATCATGTGGTTTATTATGCGGAAATAGTAGATTCCTATGTTTTGGAGGATGATTATTTAAAATAAGGGCACAGGCCTTTTAAAGTGAAAGCCGATACCTTGAAGGCTCTCCCGAAATATCGGGCGAGCGCGGAGGTATCGGCTTTTTTGTGTCGGATAGATGTTGCTTTAAGTCGGTCTTTCCGATGCGCTATAAATGGATATGGTGTATGGACAAGGGCTGGCAGCCTTGTTAATTCGGTATTTTTGAAGGAAAAGTCTATTTTGATGTTGGTGCGGATCGAGCTGTATTGCTTTCTTTTCAAAAAGTGTTTTGCCAGTATATGGTTTTATTTCAGGTAATCTCTTTGTGGATGAGTTTGCGCCGGATTTAAATGAATCAGAACATCGGCAACCTCTTCAAAGTCCATAATGCTTCCCTTTACCTGATCGGAAATATCATGTCCGGCTTGAATGGTCAGGTTGGCATCAACGGAGATCTTGATGAGCATTAGGAATTTTTCGCCGATTGGTCGGGCGACCACGGAATCTATGTGATCGACGCCTTTTACAGCCAGAATCTGTGCGCGCATTCTTTGAAGGATTTCATCGTCTAAGGCTCGGTCCATCAGCACATGATAGGAGGCAATCAAAACCTTGATGCCCGTGTAGCCAATCCAAAGCGAAATCAAAATGCCGACGACGGCATCGACGTAGTGCAGCTGGAAATAGGTGCAAATAATACTGAGCATGGTCAGACTGGTAATAAAAAGGTCATTGCGGTGATCGGCGGAGTTGGCTAAGGCCAAAAGGCTGTTATATTTTTTGCCGACCCTGTGGGCGTAGAGATACAGCGCCGCTTTGACGATCAAGGTCGTTGCAGCGACCACGATCAGCCATACGGAATACTGCACTGTTCGGACAGAGATTAAGCCGTCCACGCCGTTTTTAAAAACGATATAGGCGACAAACAAAAAAGAAAAGCTGATAATAAAGGAAAAAATATATTCCGCTTTGCCATGTCCATAGGGATGATCGCTGTCGTCGGGTTTTGAGGAAATTTGATTGCCGATAAAAGTCATAACCGAAGAAAACACATCACCAGAGCTGTTTAGGCCATCGGCGATCATTGCCTGACTGCCGGTGGAAAGCCCGATGCTCAGCTTGATAATCAGTAAGAATATATTTCCCAGAAAGCCCAAGATAGAAATTCGCCTGACTGCATTGCTTCGTTCCATAAAAAATTCCTTGTCCAATGAATTTGTAGAGCAATTCTTTAGACTTTTTCCTTTCTGATTAGTTTTATAGGATCGGTCATAGACCGGGTAGCTTAGTTTTCCTTCCTTTGAAGGGGAAATCTTGAAATTTTATTATACACCTTTTTCGGAAAGTTGAATAGAGGATTTTCGTTTTTTAGTAAATTGGGTAAATTGCAATAGTAAGCCTTAATTCTCAACCTAAGTTCCAGTCCGACCTTAAACCTAGAACTTACTTTGGGAATTAAGGACAATCTATATTCCTCATTTTTTTAAAAGAAACAGTTGACGAAATGAGGTGCTATGCGATATAATAAGTAAAGTGCTTGCAAGAAAGCTTTTTAGGATATGTCTTGAAGGCAAAAGCTTTTGAAAGCCGGGGAAGGCTGCTATGCAGAATTGCGCGAGATGCGGAGAGCAATACGGCAGCTTTAGCGAAACGGCAGGAGTACAAATTGCGACCGGAGGGGGTGTAAAAAGTGTCAACTGTTAAAGTAAAAGAAAACGAGAGCTTGGATAGTGCGTTGCGTCGTTTTAAGAGAAACTGCGCCAAGGCCGGTATCATGCAGGAGCTTCGTAAGCGCGAGCATTATGAGAAGCCGAGCGTTCGTCGGAAAAAGAAATCAGAAGCAGCCAGAAAGCGTAAGCATAAATAATTCTGGCGGGTTTTGAAACGGAAAATTTGAAGCGATAAAAGGACTCTTTTCCATAGGGAAGGAGTCTTTTTTAGCTTATTGTTTTCTGTTTTGCGCCGCAAAAGGAATATGCCTGCTGCGCAGCCGCATTCCTTTATGCTTGCGCGTTTGCGTTTTATTTCTTATCTTTTCAATCAACTCCACCTCAACACCCATTCATATAAAATCGCCATCGCAGCACCATCCTCATCTCGAGTCCCGTCATCCCTTATGGAAGGCCGCCCGTTGTCTGAGGCGACCGCAGGGAGCAAGTTTCGACGCGCCTTCCAAAAAGGATGACAAAGTTGGGATGCATGGCAGTACTTGCGAGGCATTTTCCTATAAATTGCGGTTTGCCCTTTCTTCATCTTTCTTTTAATCGCTCTTTTTATTTACGATTTTCCCTTTTTTCCATTTTCCTTTTAATTGCGCTTTCTCTTTACGGTTTGCCCCTTTTTCATCTTCCTTTTAATTACTCTTTCTCTTCACTGTCGAACGCAAATCCCTGCGGGATTTTCTGCCTCTCGGTGCTGGCGAATTAGTCGCCGAGGCAAACCCTCGCACATGCCTTAAGGCAAAGATAAACCTATGTTCACAAAGCATGTGCTAGGGTCGAACGCAAATCCCTGCGGGATTTTCTGCCTCTCGGTGCTGGCAAATCAGTCGCCAAAGTAACCTTTCGTATACCTAAAAAATAGGATGAGTTTAAGTTTAAAGAGCATGCAATGGAAAAAACTATTAAAAAATTTCTTTTTTCCACAATTTGTGGACGATTTTTCCTCTCTATTTTGCTAAAATGCTATTGTAATAGGTATCAATTTTTAGTACAATAAAGGAGAAGAAAATGGAAAAAAGAAAGGGAGAAACTGAGATTAATCATTTAAAAGACACGGTATCCATGAAATTCACGGTTCGCAATGACTATGCTTTTAAAAAGCTTTTCGGAAGCGAAACAAACAAAGATATCTTAGCGGAATTTTTATCCCTAGTAACAGGAATGCCACAGGAAGATTTTAACGAAATCCAGATTGCCGATCCTT
>JBGZBY010000129.1:0-23726 GCA_041844915.1 Eubacteriales bacterium | reverse complement strand
ATTGCGGTTTAGAACCGAGGACATCAGATGATAATCCAATTTTTCAAAGGACTGAAAATCGGAATGAATAAATAATGCCTGTACACCCAGTGTAGTATTCAGCAGGGCTTGAATAAAATTTTTATCAAAGGAATTCAAATTCATAGAGTCACCGTCAAAACAAACAAAAAAATATTTAAAAATTGTAGATTACTAATTAATTTATATTATACCTAAAATTTTTACAAGAATCAACAAAAAAAATACTAACAATATTTTTTTAATTATGATATTTTAAAAAAGAAAATATTATTTTTTTACAGAAGGGTAGGAAAAGAATGGATTTTATTCCAAAGCACGATAGATTGGTTTGTATCGACTCGGACGGATGTGCGATCGACAGTATGAACATCAAGCATATCAGAGCGTTTGGTCCGCAGGTTGTCGCTGTTTTTGGCTTGGAGCAAATAGAGAAGGGGATTTTGACGGAATGGAACCGGATTAATTTATTTTCCGAAAAGAGAGGAATCCATCGTTTTCTAGGCTTAAGAGAAATCCTTGGCTACGCGGCGGAGCAGGGCTATCGGATAGAGGGCTTGGACGAGTATGGAGCATTTATCGAAAGAGGAGCTTCGCTTAACCATGCCACGTTGGAGGAGGAATACCAAAAAAGCGGCAAGGAGATCTTTCGTTTGGCAATAGAATATTCTGGCAGGGTCAATAATGAGATTGAAAAAATTGATCTGAGCCTGAAAAAACCTTTTGCTAATGTGAGGGAGGTTCTGGCCAAGCTCTCGGAACGAGCCGACATAGCTGTAGTATCTTCAGCCAATGGAGCGGCGGTATTGGAGGAATGGGACGGCTATGGGCTTAGTCCGTACATTTCGGTATTTTGTACACAGGAAATGGGCGCCAAGGCAGAGTGCATTGCTCGACTTATGGAGTTTGGCGGATATGCCAGAGATAAGGCGCTTAAAATCGGCGACGCCTACGGCGATTGGAAGGCGGCAAAGCAGAACGGGATTTTATTTTATCCGATTTTGGCGGGCAAGGAAAATGCCTCTTGGCAGGAACTTTTGGAAAAATATGCCGATCTTTTCCTGAAGGGAGAATATACCGCTGTCTGTGAGGAAAAGCGGATTCAAAGCTTTCGGGAAAATCTGTCCTAAAGGATGGCAGATGAGAAAAGCGGCTTTTAAAGCAGCTCCTAGTTTATAAGGGCTTTGGAGTCAAAAAAGAGCGCAATGCTCCAAAGCAGAATTTTTAAATCATAGACATTTTTGCGGAATCAGCTTTTGGCAGGAGAGAATAGAAGCTGTCATGGTAAAAAGCAGGAGGAGAGGCAGCGTTTCCTAAGAGAGGACGTAAAAAGCCTTTAAAAGCATAGGATAGAAGCATTTATTAATAGGATGTTTAAGGAAAGGAAGCAGCATGGTAGATTTAACAGGAAGACCGTATTATTTAAAAGAAGAAGATATTAAGTGGGTGAAGGATACGATTGCCTCGATGACCTTGGAGGAGAAGATCGGACAATTATTTGTCAATATGGGCTCATCCAGAGAGGAAGAGTATTTAAAGGGGATCGTTCAAACCTACCATATTGGAGCCGTTCGCTATAATCCGGGGCCGGCGGAGGAAGTTTACGAGCAGAACCGGATATTGCAGGAAAATTCCAAGATTCCCCTGCTAATAGCGGCAAATACCGAAGCAGGAGGCAATGGAGCCTGTAAGGACGGTACGGAGGTCGGGCTTCATGTAAAGATCGGAGCGACCGATGACGCAGGCTATGCCTATGAAATGGGCAGAGTGGCAGGCGTGGAAGCAGCAGCGGTCGGCTGTAATTGGAGCTTTGCCCCGATTGTGGATATTATGTACAATTGGCGAAATCCCATTATTTCCGGACGCTCATTTTCCAATAATCCGGATAAGGTGCTGGAAATGGCCTTGGCGTATATGAAGGGCATTCGAGAAAGCGGGATTGCGCCAGCAGCCAAGCATTTTCCCGGTGATGGAGTGGATGAACGCGATCAGCACCTGTCCTTCAGTGTCAATCGTTTTTCCTGCGAGGAATGGGACAAGACCTATGGAAAGGTCTATAAGGGATTGATTGAAGCGGATCTGCCCTCTATTATGGCAGGGCATATTCATATGCCGGCATATAGTCGTTATTTTAACAAGGAATTAGAGGGAAAAACAACACTGCCTGCTACCTTATCCAAAGAGCTTTTGACGGATCTTTTGCGGGGCAAGCTGGGCTTTAACGGCGTTATTGTTACCGATGCCAGCCATATGGTCGGCATGACATCCGCGATGAAGCGCTCGGATATTTTGCCGGCGGCGATTGCGGCGGGCTGCGATCTTTTTCTTTTCTTTAATGATCCAGATGAGGATTTTGATTACATGATGCAGGGCTATAAAAATGGAGTAATCAGTGAGGAGCGGCTGGAGGACGCGCTTTATCGAATCCTTGGCCTGAAGGCGCATTTGGGGCTGCACCGCAAGGCGAAGGGCGAATTTTTACTGCCCAAGGCGGAGGCACTGGCCAAGATCGGATTGCCGGAGAATAAGAAACTGTTTCGAGAGGTAGCCGAAAAAGCGATTACTTTGGTTAGGGAAGAAGCAGGAGTGCTGCCGATTTCACCGCAGAAATATCCGAGAGTTTTGCTGGTAGAAATTAAAGGAATTGAAGGCGGCTTTGGCGAGCTGCTGGGCGGCGGCGGCAAGCCGATGGAGTGGATGAAAGAGATCTTAGAAGAGCAGGGCTTTGAGGTAACGATTTATGAATCGCCGGTTCAGAAGCTGATGAAGCTGCCCAAGGAGGAATTTATAAAAAATATCGGCGTGGTTTATTCGCAAAAGGCGCCAATTAAGGGGATTACCGATAATTATGATCTGGTTATCAATCTGGTCAACGCCAATCCGTCAACGGTACAAAGAGCGGTTTGGACCATCAGCAAGGGAACGCCGGATGTGCCGTTCTATGTGCATGAGCTGCCGACTTTGGTTGTTTCGATTCAATGCCCCTATCATTTGGCGGATATTCCGCAGGCCAAGACTTATATCAATGCCTACGACAGTCGCCGGCAGAATTTGGAGGTGCTGACGGAAAAGCTGATGGGCAAGAGTCCGTTTACTGGCGTTAGCAATATTGACGTAATGTGCGAGGACTTATTGGATTATTAAGAAATGCGCCCGCAATGGCGAAGCCTGAGGGGAGCAAGACGAGCAGAGAACAAATCTTTTAGGCTTTTTGCCTCCGACAGGGGAAGGGCGGCTTTCCTTGCCGGAGGCGGGAGCTTCTTCGGTGGAGAATACAATTTTCAAGGGAAGAAAGGAAAGCTATGAAAGAAAAAGGTGCGGCGCAAAGCCAAAGGAAGCGAAAGGAGTTCTGGACGGGGATACTGTTTATCACACCGGGGCTTTTAGGCTTTTTGATATTTATTTTAATACCGGTTATTATTTCAGTAGGCTTGAGTTTTTGCAAATGGGATTTTTTGCAGGGGCTTTCGGCTATCCGTTTTCGTGGACTTGCCAATTATGCCAGACTTTTTACGGATGTCTGGTTTATCGAATCCTATCGGAATAACATTATGTTTACGCTGATTACTGTGCCAACGTTGACTGTGCTGGGACTTGTAACAGCGGAAATCTTCAACCGTTATATCTTCGGCAAATCGGTGGTCAGAGTAATGTTTTTCATTCCCTACATCGCCAGCGTGGTAGCGGTGTGTGCGGTTTGGCAGGTACTTTTTCATCCGAGCTTCGGCCCGATTAATTCCTTTTTAAAGTCGATCGGCATAGCCAATCCGCCAAAATGGCTGGCTGATCTGAAATGGTCGCTGCCTTCGGTTATGATTATTTATATCTGGCAGAATATCGGCTATTATGCAGTCGTTTTTTTAGCGGGCTTAAAGGGGATTTCCAAGGAATTATATGAAGCGGCAGCGATCGATGGAGCCGGACCGATTCGACAGTTTTTTTCGGTAACGGTGCCGCTGATTCGGCCGACGACCTTTTTCTTGGTTACGATGGGAATTATCGGCTCCTTCAAGGTGTTTGACCATATCAGCGTGCTGACGCAGGGCGGGCCGGGCAGTTCCAGTTCGGTGATGGCGTACTATGTATATCGCATGGCTTTTGAAGAATATGATATGGGTTACGCCAATACCTTGGCATGGGCGCTGTTTGTGCTGATTTTTGTGGTAACCTTAATCCAATTCCGGATGCAAAAGAGCTTTGAATAGGCAGGTGAGGATATGGAAAGAAAAATAAGTGTCGGAAAGATTCTTCTTACCGGAATTTTTTGGATCATTGGTTTTAGTATGCTTTTGCCCTTGGTTTGGATGATTTCGTCGTCCTTTAAGATGGAAGCAGATGTATTTAATTTTCCGATTCAATGGATTCCTCCGAGATTTAACGGAGTGGAGAATTATAAAGCGGTATGGGGAAAACAGTATAATTTTGGTCTTTACTATTGGAATTCCTTGGCGTTGACGATTTTATCTACCGGACTGCAAATGTTTGTATCGGCCTTGGGGGCATATGGATTTTCCAAAGTAGAATGGAAGGGCAGGGATAAGGTGTTCCTTCTCTATCTGGCGACCATGATGATTCCGCCGCAGGTAACCATTGTTTCTCAGTTTTTGATTGCCAAGCAGATTGGACTTTACAATACGCATCTGGGTCTGGTTCTGCTGTATATGTTTAGTGTTTACGGCGTCTTTTTGCTGCGCCAGAGCATGATGGGGATTCCCGAATCTTTGTCGGAATCGGCGAAAATTGACGGCGCCAGCCATTTTCGAGTGTTTTTGCAGATTATTTTTCCTTTGACGAAGCCGGCGCTGGCGACCTTGGGAATTCTGAAATTTGTCTGGACATGGAACGACTATCAGACGCCACTTGTGTTTTTAAGTGACAGAAAGCTCTATACCATTCAGCTCGGCATGAAACAATTTGCTTCGGAGGCGGGAAATTACTATTCGCTGATTATGGCGGCGGCAGTTTCTTCGATTATTCCGCTGGTCATTGCCTTTTTATTCGGCCAGAAGTTTGTCATTGACGGAATCGCCAGCGGCGCCGTAAAGGGCTAGAGCAATTTTGCGCAAAATAAAAAGCTCCTGCAAAAAGAAAGAGGGAAGGCAAAAAAGAGCCGTTTCTATTTTGCGGAAGCGAGGAGGCTTTTCCCTGTAAAGGAGCGAAAAACGGTATGAAACTGCGGGGAAAATAAAATTCATTTTTTCATTAATCTGTGAAACTGTTTTTGGCTCCTTTGATGGCTTGCTGTAGCCACTTGTCAAAGAGGCTGGCGGGGAAGCCGGAGGGGAGTTAAATTAATTCAGCAACATAATAAGGAGGGAATTTATGAAAAAAATAGTAAGCTTTTTATTGGCCTTGGTTTTGGCTGCGTCACTGGCGGCTTGCGGCGATTCGGGCAAGACGGAGCAGATGCAGACTACGAGTCAGGAAACTGCCGCCACAGCGGAAACCAAAACAGAAACAACAGCGACGACAACCAAAGAGGAGATTACTCTGCGCTTTATTGGCTGGCAAACCAATCATCAGGAGGAGGACAAAAAGGCGGCAGAGGAATACAATAAGCTGCATCCGCATATTAAGGTCGTATTTGACTATTATGGTGATCAAAATGCAATGGAATACACCAAAAAGGTCGATTTGATGCTGATGGGCGGAGAGGAAATGGACATTGTAGCGACGGCGGCGGTGCCGGAGCATACACAAAGAGCGGCGTCCGGTGCGTACCTTCCTTTGAATGATTATTTTAAGGCGGAGGGTGTAAATCCGGAAGATATCTATTCCTGCCTGCCGATCGTTGACGGCAAGGTCTACGCTATGCCGGCGGACTGGAAGGCATGGGTAGTTATGCTGAATAAGACTTATTTGGAAGAAGCAGGACTTCCGATTCCTGCTCTGAACTGGACATGGAATGATTATGAGCAGTATGCGTTGAAGCTGACCAAGGGAGAGGGAGTAGAAAAGCGATTTGGCTCTTATTTCCATCTATGGGATACCTTTAATTATATGGGGGTTGTTTCCACCAAGTTGGACAATGCCATGCTTAAGGCTGACGGCAGCTTAAACTATGATGACCCCAATTTGAAGGCATGGGTTGAATTCCGCAATCAAATCGAAAATGTCAGCAAATGCTCCGTACCGTTTGCAGAAGCAAAGGCAATGACAATGAACTATCGGGCCAAATTTTTTAACGGCGAGATTGCAATGCTGCCGATTGGAACTTGGCTGATTAACGAACTGGACGATCAAGAAAAATATCCACATGATTTTCAGACAACTTTTGCGCCACTGCCGGCATTTAAGGATGGAAAGCCGGGAAGAACTTTAGTGGAGGCGCATTTTTATTCGGTATCGAAAAACTCCAAGCATCCGCAGGAGGCATATGATTTCCTTCGCTTCTATACTACCGAGGGCATGAAGATTCGCGGCGTGAGTATTTCCGCAGTTAAGGACGAGGATCGCATGGAATATGTGGAAAAGATGATGGACGACCCGAAATACTGCGATATGGAAACCCTGTCTAAGGTGTTGAACAATCCGGCATGGGAGGATAATCTCTTTGTTACGATTCCGAAGTATCAGATGCAGCTTACGAAGATCTTGACAGAGGAAACGGAAAAATATTTGCTGGGTGAAAATGATGTTGACAAAGCGTTAAGCGAGATGATGTCAAGAGGGCAAAAGGTTTTGGAGGAAAATAAATAGATGGTCTTTTTCTATAAAAGTATGAGTAGTTAAAGAGCAAGATGCAAAAAAGGGAAAACAATATGGCTTGGTGCTAAGGAGAGCACTGCCAACAGGAAAGAAATAAAAAACGCCCAAAGAAATGCCGGATTTAATCCGGTATTTCTTTGGGCGTTTTTGGGAGAAAGAAGTGATATAATAAGAAAAATAAAGGAAAAATAACTTTTCAAGGAGGAAGCGGCGATGTTGGAATATCATTTAAAAGAAATGCTGGTGTATTTAGCAGAAAAAAAGTCGGCAACTGCGGAACGAATATCCGAGGCATTACATATCAGTGAAAAAACCGTCCGTAACCGAATAAAAGAACTAAGAGAGATTTTAAAGAAAAACGGCGGAGCACAATTAAGTTCCAAACCTCGTTGCGGCTATCAGCTAAAGATTTTACATGAAGAAAATTTTAAAAAACTATTAAACCCTACCGATTGGGAGCAAGCTAAGCGAGTGCCGACCACAGTTGAGGAGAGAAGTAATTTTTTGCTAGCGTATTTACTGCAAAAGAAAGAATTTATAAAAATGGAAGAACTGGCGGATTTTTTATATATTTCCAAAAACACATTAAGTCAAAATTTAAAGGTTGTAGAAAGTATTTTAAATCGATATGGAATTCAGGTGCTACGCCGCCCCAATTATGGTGTTAAGACAGAAGGAAAAGAGGCGGATATTCGACATTTGCAAATGGATTACTTTATTAAAAGAAAATATTTAAGCATTAATTATAAGAAGAGTCAAACAGAGATTAAAGAGCTTTCTATACTGATTTGGCAGCTATTGATAAAATATGAGCTGCATTTGTCGGAAATTGCTTATGAAAATTTGATTGATTATATTTATGTTTCTGTGAAAAGAATGGAAAAGGGATTTTTTGTAGAAATTGATATAAACAGTGGTTTTGAGGTGGGAATAAAAGAAAAGATATTTGTGCGGGAATTAATCGACAAATTAGAAAAACAATATCAATTAGAAATTCCAGAAAATGAGGCAAAATATTTGTTGCTGTATGTGGCGGGTAGACGAGTAACTGAAAATTTGGGAAGTATTGACTCTAACTTTGTTATCAAAGAGCAGACGGATCGGCTAGCAATGCAAATGATAGAAAAAATTCAAAAATGGTACAATCTTTGCTTTGTCAATGTGTTTGATTTGAGAATGGCATTAAATCAGCATTTGGTAGCATTTGATATCCGAATGCGCTATTCGATTCCCATGAAAAACCCGATGCTGGAAGAAATAAAGAAAGAATATAGCCTAGCTTATGAAATGGCATATCGAGCAGTTTCTTTGGTTCTTTGCCCATATTATCAAAAAAATATCGGAGAAGAAGAGATTGGCTTTTTTGCTTTGATTTTTGCATTGGCACTGGAAAAGGAAAAAGACGAAACGGCAGAAATTGTTCATTCCAATATTTTGGTGGTGTGCGCCTCCGGTAGCAGCAGTTCTCGCCTTTTGGAATATAAATATAAAAATTTGTTTAAAGAATACATCAAAAATGTCTATATCTGCGATTTAGTCGGATTGAGCCAATTTGACTTTTCCAAAGTGGATTATGTATTTACGACGATTCCCTTATCGGGGAAAATTCCGGTGCCGATTTTTGAAGTAGGTATTTTTTTGACAGAAGAAGAAATCAAAATGGTAGGAGGAGTATTAAGAAGCAAGGGTCAGGCCAGAATAGAAGAATATTATCGGGAATATCGTTTTTGGGCGGGATTGGAAGCGAAGGATAAGCTGGAGGCAATTGCGGCGATTTGCAAACGGATTGCTCAGCAAGAGCAAGTAGATCATGATTTTTATGACTTGGTGCTGGAACGGGAGGCATATACGCAAATGGACTATGGCAATGGAATTGCCATACCCCACCCCAATCGAATTGCTTCGGAGGAAACTTTTGCCTATGTAGTGGTCTTAAAAGAAGCGATTTTATGGAATCAACAAAAAGTACAAGTTGTTTTGCTGACTTCCGTAGGAAAGCGTTCCGATCCCAATCGTCAATTTTTTTATGAAACAACGGCTCGTTTTGCGCTAAATCCATTGAAAATCAAAGCCTTAATCGAAAATCCAGTTTTTTCTCAATTGTTATTGCTTTTAGAAGAAAATGATGGGTAGGGGGAATAAAAGGGGATAAAAAATTTACCGGAGCATATGTGGCAAAGAAGGAGCTGGAGTTTTTTAAAACAGAGGGATATACTATTCCTATACGAAGTGCGGCAAGGCTTAACAGCAAAAGGAATAGGATAAGCTTTTAGATATGGAAGTAGATTTTGAAATTGGGTTTTCGTGCAAAGAGAAAGTTGGAGGGCAATGAGCATTTTTTGTCTTGCACTGGAGGATACTGGCTTTGGGAAAGGAGAATTTATGTTGCGTAAAGATTTTTTGTGGGGCGGCGCAGTGGCAGCTCATCAGTTAGAAGGAGCTTGGCAAGAGGGAGGTAAGGGAATCAGTGTAGCTGATGTGATGACAGCAGGGAAAAATGGAGTGCAGCGCAAAATTACAGACGGAGTTTTGACAGGAGAATATTATCCCAACCATGAGGCAATTGACTTTTATCATCGTTACCAAGAGGATATTTCGCTGTTTCATGAAATGGGTTTTCGCTGTTTTCGGACTTCGATTGCGTGGACGAGGATTTTTCCTCTAGGTGATGAGGAAACACCAAATGAAGAAGGGCTGCAATTTTATGATGATTTGTTTGATGAATTGTTAAGCTGCGGAATACAGCCAGTGGTAACACTTTCGCATTTTGAAATGCCATTTCATTTAGTCAAAAAATACGGAGGGTTTCGCAGTCGGAAAACGATTGATTTTTTTGTTCGATTTGCTAAGGTGTGCTTTGAACGTTACCAGAAGAAGGTAAAATATTGGCTGACTTTTAATGAGATTAATAATCAATCGGATTTTCAAAATGATTTTCATACCTTTACCAATTCGGGGATTGTCTATCAGCAGGGGGAAGATAGAGAAAGAATTATGTATCAGGCGGCACATTATGAGCTTGTGGCATCGGCTAGGGTGGTCGCCATTGGAAAAAAAATCAACCCTGAATTTCAAATCGGCTGCATGATTTTGATGATTCCGATTTATCCTTATGACTGCGCTCCACAGAATATGATGCTGCATCAAACCGCGATGCAAAAAAGGTTTTGGTTTGCTGATGTTCATGTCAGAGGACATTATCCAAGCTATCTTTTAAAATATTTTGAGCGCAAACGCTATTTGCTGGATATTACCGAGCAGGACAAGCAAGACTTAAACGAAGGCAAAGTAGACTATATTGGATTTAGTTATTATATGAGTTGGGCAGTGAAATATCCACAAGGGGCAAGCAGCTATGATTTGGTTAGTCAAGACTGTCTTGTTAAAAATCCACATATTCCAGTATCCGATTGGGGTTGGGCGATTGATTCCATGGGACTGCGCTATTCTCTGAACTGGTTATATGAACGGTATGAGTGTCCTCTTTTTATTGTGGAAAACGGTATCGGGTTATATGAGAAAGCAATAGAAGGACAAATCATTCAAGACGACGCAAGGATAGAATATTTAAGCAATCATATCAGAGCAATGAAAGAAGCAGTAGAGATAGATGGCGTTGATGTGATAGGATATACGCCTTGGGGCTGTATTGACTTAGTATCGGCAGGAACAGGAGAAATGGAAAAACGCTATGGATTTATTTATGTAGATAAGGACAACGCCGGAGATGGAAGTCTAAGAAGAGAAAAAAAGAAAAGTTTTGATTGGTATAAACGAGTGATTTCAAGTAATGGAGAGGAGTTATAAAAATGGTTACGATTCGGTTGTTTTGTAATTTGGGAATGTCGACTAGCATACTAGTTGAAAGCATGAAACAGGCAGCGCAGCAAAAAGGGGTAGAGGTAGATATTCAAGCGTTTCCAGCAAATGAAATGGCAGATCGGCTGGAGCATACGGATGTGGCGTTGTTGGGACCGCAGGTCGGTTATTTAAAAGCAAAATCAGCAGAAATTTGTGGGAGGCAAAATGTGCCGCTGGAGGTTATTCCGACAGCGGATTATGGATTGTGCAATGGTAAAAATGTGTTGGATTTTGCCCTAGGTTTAATCAAAAAATAGCTTGTTAAGCAAAGTCAGAGGATTGGTTTGAAATTTGGTTTCTGTATGGGAAAAGGATTTAACGAAAGCGGGGAAAGCAAGGTGCTTGTCTATAACTGGAATTGGTTTTAGAATGTAGAAATGACTTAAATGTTATATAAGAAACCATTGGAGAAATTTAGCAAGGGAAGCAAAAATGCGGATTTTATATCAGCAGCTTTGCATTGCAGTCGGAAGCTTGAAAATGGTATGAAAGATAGGGCGTCTATATTGATGTGAAAAAAGAGGAGGAATATCATGAAAGAATTTTTAAACGATAAAATAATTCCAAGGATTATGGCGTTTATTAATACAAAAGCGCTTATTGCCTTAAAGGACGGTTTGCTTTATGCAATGCCGATGATGATTATTGGTTCGGTGTTTTTGTTATTGGCATTTTTTCCGTATCAGCCGATTGCGGATTGGTTTACAGAGGTAGGACTTACTCCGGTTTTGACACAGGCATATGAATCGACATTTAATTTAATGGCGATGATTGCGGCGATAGGAATTGCTTATACTTATGTTAGAAATGAAAAATTTACTGGGCTGCCGGCAGGTGTTATTTCTTTATGTAGCTTTATTTTAATACAACCGTCGGCGATTGCAACGCAAACCGGAACAGTGGGAGTCATCTTGCGTTCATGGGTAGCGGGTAAGGGAATGATAGGGGCGATTATCATTGGATTATTTACCGGAGTAGTTTATACATTTTTTCTAAAAAGAAATTTGACGATTAAGCTGCCGGCGGGGGTTCCAGCGGGGGTAGCAAATTCTTTTACAGCCTTAATTCCGGGATTTATAATTATTATGACGGTAGCTGCCGTTTATGGCGCTTGTGAAGTAATGCTAAAAACAACACCAATGGAATTGGTGTATCAGGTGATTCAGGCACCTTTGCAGGGAATGACAGATTCTTTTGGTGGGGTATTGATTATGTCGTTTATGATTCCGTTCTTATGGTTTTTCGGCGTTCATGGCTCGACCATTGTTATGGGAATTATGAATCCATTACTTAGTGCTAATACAGCGGAAAATCAGGCGATTTTAGCAGCAGGAAAAGAACTTACTTTGGAAAATGGAGCGCATATCGTTACCCAGCAGTTTTTGGATAATTTTGTAATTATGACAGGTGCGGGAATTACAATAGGGATTGTAATTTATTTAGTTTGCTTTGGAAAGTCAAAGCAAGGAAAACAGATTGGAAAATTAAGCATTGGACCGGCGATTTTTAATATCAACGAACCGATTACTTTTGGCGTACCAATTGTGTTAAATCCGTTCATGGCAGTTCCGTTTCTATTAATGCCGGTCATTACGGGAACACTTCAATATTGGGCGATTTATTTGGGCATTTGCCCCATGTACGGAGGGGTATTAGCGCCATGGACAACGCCGCCGATTTTATCGGGACTTTTGGTAGGCGGTTGGCGGGCGGCTCTACTGCAAGTGGTGATTTTAATTTTGTCTACTTTGGTGTATTTTCCTTTTATTCGGGCAGTGGATAAAATGTATTTAAAGCAAGAGCAGGCAGCAGAAGGAGAAAAATAAAATGAAAGGATTAGAATTGATATGCTTTCAGTTGATTACGAATGCCGGAGCAGCAAAGACTAAGTATATGGAGGCATTAGCAGCGGCAAAACAGCAGGAATTTAATAAGGCAAAGGAACTGATTGCCGAAGGAGAGGGGCTGACAGCAGAAGGACATAAAGCCCATACTCAATTAATTCAACAGGAAGCAGGAGGAGAAAATATTCCGATTAATTTGCTTTTGCTGCATGCAGAGGACCAAATGATGAGCGTTGAAATGATTAAGCTTATGGTGGAAGAAATGATAGAAATGTACCAAAAATGGAATATATCAGTCGAAAGCGGCAGAAAATGAGAATTTCTTGGTGGCATTTGCTGGCATAGACTATAGATTTTAGAGAGGATAGACTTTTATTTTATAAAAGGAAAAGGAAAAACCTGAGCTGCTGGCGCTTTTGGCGCCGCAGCTCAACTAAATTTTAGGGAAGAAAAGAGTCGGAATGTTCCTGACAATCAGGTATCGTGATTTCCAGCGTCAGCTTGTCTTGAAGGTTTGGAATTTCTTTTGCCAAATAACCCAAAGAAAGGAGATTGGCAAGAATTTCTTTTTTTACGGAAAAAGGGACAGCAAAAGAACTTTCAAAGAAAATTGGGCTTTGCGCTTGCGCCCCGCTTATTTCTTCGGCAGCTTTTTGAAGGCATGCGGTTAATTCTTTTTCCAAACGGTCTTTTATTCGCTTTTCTTCTCGTATTTTTTGTAAATCCCTTGCTGACGGGATAGAGGCGTTTATCTGCGCGAATTGTTCCTTTTCTTCTAAATATAGATAATCCTTTTGCTTTCTAAGTTTTTCAGCTTCTTCTTCCCCAATATATACACAGTCGTTTTTTACTAGAACAACAAGATCTTTAAGCAGGAAAGCAAGAATATCTTCTCTTTCTTCAGCAGTTAAAGAGTAAAAACTTTTTAAATTATAAAGCGGAACTACTCCATTTCCCAGATTATAAAAAACAAGCAAGTCGCTAATAATAGAAAGCTTTTTTAAATTATTATTCATCTTTATTCCTCCTAATACTTTCGCAGACTGCTGCCAATAGCTATGGTTTGGCCTGTTGCCACATTATTTATTTTATAAAACTTTAAAGCATTTTTTCAATTTTAGCAAATAGGTAAAGATTAAGCCTACAATTCATTATATCACATATCTTTAAGAAACGAAAGGAATCTTTCTTAAACTTAGGGTTACAGGATAGGATTCTTTTGTTGTTCCGTTATTATTGTAAGTTTTTTTGGTGTTTTTAGGTTAATGATTGTGTCAAGATAGTTTGGTTCTTGTGGACTGTCTGCTATCTTTTTTGGATAAAGCGGTGTTTTTTTCTTTGCGACTGTTAGTTTGACATTTGCTTTTGTATGAAAAAGAGATACCATTTCTGCTATCCCTTTTTTGTTTCATTTACAAAACCTACAAATTTTTCATTGAATATTTGATTTTTACTTTTGCCTGTTCCCCTAATATTATTATAGTACTGGTTCAGCAGAGTTAATTGCATCTTCCCATTCCTAAGCGCTATTTCATGGTATTATATCATAAGACCCGTTGCTTGTTGAATAACTTCATCGGATATTCCCAAATTTTTTAAATTATTTGCAATTTTAATTTTCTCGGCTTGCTCTCCTTCAAAGCGTCCTTCTAGTTTGCCTTCTAGTTTGCCTTCCAGTCGTCCTTCCAACTTAATTGCATCTTCCCATTCTTGAATGCTGTTTCGTAGTATCATATCATAAGCTCCTTTCAATAAGTCAATTAAATTCTTTTTGCTTTCTCGTAAGTCTTTTCTTGTATTTTCTGTATAGGTAATAATTCGTTTGAAGATTTTTATAAAAGTTTCGATATCTTCTCCGCGTTCTTTATCCACAAACTGCAACACCTCGATTAGTTGTTTGAAAAATGTCCTTTGATCTTCTGCATATACTGTTTGAATAATCTGTAAATAGCTTCGTAAAGAAATATTTTCTGGCAGTTTGGATAAGTTTTTTTCCAGAGAAAAGTCAAAAAAGAGAGTTTCATATAACGGTAAATATTTTCTCCATTTTTCAGGAATATCCTTAAAATAATCTTTTAGCTGTGGATAATTCCACTGATGTTTTCCCTCGTAGATTACTATGGGCAAAATTACACTCAATGTTTCTTTCTTGTGTAACTGACTTTCCCAAATATTCAGCAAATATCTTAAAATCTGTACTGGCGTTTTCCTGTCTTTATAGCTTTTATGTTCTATCAACGCTAATAGATAAATATCTTCTCCATTTTTTGTCCTTATTTTCATTAAAAGATCGGATTCTTCTAGAGTAAAGTTCTCTGCAATAAAAGCAGGATTTACTTCTTCTACTGTCGAAAGAATCATATCTTGCAAAAGTTCTTCCGGCAAATAGGTTTGCAAAAAACTTTCTTTGACACCCTTATCAGCAAAGGTCATTTTAAAAAATTTATCATGCACTTGATAAATTAAGTTGTCCTTTTCCATGTGATTTCCCTCGCTCAGCGCTTGTTTTCATCTCTGTTTTCATTATAGTATTTTTAAAGTCAAAAGTCAATCTTGGCTGTTTTTAGGAAAACAAAGTCTTTGGAGAAGTTTTAAATAGCAGTTGCTAACTTTTTGACAGATATTTTTCCCATTGACAATTTTAGAAAACTATATTAATATAATAAGAAATTCCGTCGTTTCGGCGGGAGTATAGGGAAAAGCAGGAAATGAGCTTTTCAGATAAATCCGATCATAAAGGAATGAATTTAAGGGAACAATTACAGAGAGCGGTATTGCTGAGAAGCCGTATTGGAAACTTAAAGAATATCCCCTTTTAGGAAAAGTTTTGAAAACGAAGGCTAAAAATAAAAGCCGGCAAATGCAGAAAAGTATGGGAAATATTGAAAAATTGAGGAAAGATAAAAAATTTTCGAGGCGAAACTTGGTGCAAAAAGCAAAGATGTGAGTAAAAACTTTCGGTGTAATTCTCCGTTAGAAGAATTTTTGTTTTATTAATCTGCTAGAAGAGCGGGTTTTATTGGCATGCAGAATTAAGAAGCAAAGCGGAGCCGATCCTAGTCGGGAAAAAAGGTGGTACCACGAATAATCGTCCTTTTCATAGTAATTATGAAAAGGATTTTTTATTGTATAAGGTCGGCGACAAAGTGAATTTTAAAAATCTAAAAAAGAAATGGTAAGAGCGAAAGAGTGTTTCGTAGAGCTGACAGTTTCAGGAGGGAAAAATGTATCAGAAGGTTTCACCAAAACTGAATTTTGTTGACAGAGAAAAGGCGATTCTTGATTTTTGGAAAAAAAATCGCATTTTTGAAAAAAGTATTCAAGAAAGAGAAGGCAACCCTACCTATACATTTTATGACGGACCGCCGACGGCAAATGGCAAGCCGCATATTGGGCATGTGTTAACCAGAGTAATTAAGGATATGGTGCCGAGGTATCATACCATGAAAGGCAAGCATATTTTACGCAAAGCCGGTTGGGATACACATGGGCTGCCAGTAGAGCTGGAAGTAGAAAAAGAATTAGGCATTGATGGCAAGGAACAAATTTTAGACTACGGCTTAAAGCCATTTATTCAAAAATGTAAGGAAAGTGTCTGGAAATACAAAGGAATGTGGGAGGACTTTAGCGGAACCGTTGGATTTTGGGCGGACATGGACAATCCTTATGTAACTTATCACAATGATTATATCGAATCTGTCTGGTGGTCGCTTAAACAGATTTGGGAGCGAGGACTTTTGTACAAGGGGCATAAGATTGTGCCTTATTGTCCGCGCTGCGGAACAGCGCTTTCTTCTCATGAAGTAGCACTTGGCTATAAAGATGTAACGGAAAAAACCATCATTGCCAAATTCAAAGCAAAGGATGAAGAAAATACCTATTTCTTGGCATGGACGACGACGCCATGGACTTTGCCAAGTAATGTGGCACTGGCGGTTAATCCGGTGGAAAGCTATGTCAAGGCGAAAAAGAACGGGAGCTTTTATATTTTGGCGGAGGCTCTACTGACGGCTGTGCTTGGCGAGGACGCCGAGGTGGTGGAGCGTTATACCGGAAAGGACTTGGAATATAAGGAATACGAACCTCTTTTTTCCTACGCTAAAGTTAAAGAAAAAGCGTTTTATGTTACTAATGCTGAATATGTAACGCTGACGGACGGTACGGGTATCGTACATATCGCGCCGGCGTTTGGCGAAGACGACTCCAAAGTCGGCAGAGCTTACGGGCTGCCCTTTGTCCAGTTAGTAACGGAAAAAGGTGAATTTCCAGAAGGCATGCCATGGACGGGAATGTTTGTTAAAACAGCAGATCCGCAGATTATTGAGCAGTTGGCAAAAGAAGGCAAACTTTTTGAAGAAAAAGATCATATGCACAGCTATCCGCATTGCTGGCGCTGCGACACGCCACTGCTTTATTATGCTAAGGATACTTGGTTTATTGAAATGACCAAGGTTAGAGAAGATCTGATTCGCAACAACAATACCATCAATTGGATTCCGGAAAGCATCGGTAAGCGCCGCTTTGGCGACTGGTTGGAAAATGTGGTGGATTGGGGTCTTAGCCGCGACCGTTTCTGGGGAACGCCGCTGCCGATCTGGGAATGTGAATGCGGGCATCGCCATGCAATTGGCAGTATTGCTGAACTTAAAGGTATGAGCAGAGATTGTCCGGAGGAGATTGAGCTGCATCGTCCATTTATTGACGAGGTGCATATTACCTGTGAAAAATGCGGCAAGGATATGACGCGGGTGCTTCCAGTAATCGACTGTTGGTATGACTCTGGTGCTATGCCTTTTGCTCAGTGGCATTATCCGTTTGAAAATAAGGAAGTGTTTGCTGAAAATTTTCCAGCGGATTTTATCAGTGAAGCAGTAGATCAGACTAGAGGCTGGTTTTATTCGCTGTTGGCGATTTCTACTTTAGTATTTAACAAAGCACCATATAAAAATGTTATTGTGCTAGGGCATGTTCAGGACGAGAATGGGCAGAAAATGTCGAAGTCCAAGGGCAACGCGGTCGATCCGTTTGAGGCGCTGGCGACCTATGGGGCGGACGCGATTCGTTGGTATTTTTATAATAATAGTATGCCTTGGTTGCCCAATAAATTCAGCGGAGAAACTGTCATGGAAGGACAGCGTAAATTCATGGGAACTTTATGGAATACCTATGCTTTTTATGTGCTGTACGCTGAAATTGATCAGTTTAACCCGCTCGCTTACCCGAATTGGGATAAGACGGATCTAAGCTGTATGGATAAATGGTTGCTTTCCAAGCTGAACAGTCTGGTAGACTATGTGGACAGGCAGATGGCAGAGTATCGTATCACCGAGTGTACAAGAGCGATGACAGATTTTGTAGACGAGCTGAGTAACTGGTATGTGCGCCGCAGTAGGGAGCGTTTCTGGCAAAAGAATATGCCTAAAGATAAAGTTGATGCTTATATGACTTTATATACTACATTGGTAACGCTGTCTAAATTAGCTGCTCCATTTGTGCCTTTTGTTGCAGAAGATATTTATTCTAATTTAGTAGCAGGGCTGGATAAAAATGCACCGATTAGCGTACATTTATGTGATTTTCCACAAGTTGATCCGAGTCTTTTGGATAAAGAGATTGAGCGACAAATGGAAATTGTCTTAAATGCGGTTGTTTTAAGTCGTTCTTGCCGCAATAATGCCAATATTAAAAATCGTCAGCCTCTAGCGAAACTGTATCTCAAGCTTAAAGATAGCCTTGCGTCGGAGTTTTTGGAGATTATCAAAGAGGAACTGAATGTAAAAGAAATCATTGTTACCGATGAGGTACGGAAATTTACCACATATCAGTTTAAACCGCAGCTTAGAACGGTCGGCCCCAAATACGGCAAGCTTTTGGGGCAGATTCGGCAGGCGCTTGGAGAGGTGGACGGCAATGCCGCCATGGATGAGCTGAAGGCGAAAGGCTTCTTGACCTTTTCCTTTGATGGCGAGGAGGTCAGATTGACCGAGGAGGATTTGCTGATTGAGTCGGTGAAGCAGGAAGGCTACGAATCTGCCGGCAATCAGGATGTGACGGTGGTAATCGACAAAGCTTTGACGCCGGAGCTGATTGAGGAAGGCTATGTTCGAGAGATCATCAGTAAGGTGCAGACCATGCGGAAGGAAGCAGATTTTGAGGTGACCGACCATATCAGCTTTTACTACGGAGAAAATCCGATATTGGCGAAGGTGGTGGGAAAATATGCCGACATGATCAAGGACGAGGTTTTGGCTGACGAACTAAAAGCGGGCGCAGCCCAGTCGCCGGAGGTATATCAAAAGGAATGGGACATCAACGGAGAAATGGCGGTCTTTGCCGTGCAAAGGCGATAGGAACGCTTTTTTTCCTGCGGTCAGCGAAGATATTCGCAGCTTTAAGGCAGCCGAAATAAAACTGAAATAAAAAAGTGGATTTGAAAAAATACCGATCTTAAGGACTGGCTTCAAGAGCGCGTCGCGAAGGATCGGTATTTTTATAACAAAGATTGTCCGTGCAAAGCTTTTTCATAAAAACATGAAAAAGTTTTGCACGGACAATCTTCCTTTTAATAGATAGGGGTATGCTTTGTATTTTTATTATTAAAGAGTTTAATATCATTCGTCATTTGATATTTTGTACTTTGAAAGGAAATGGCGTAGGAATAAATACGAGGATGGTTATGATGGTACAAAATTGCTTTGGTAGATATTTCTATTGGCTATAGCAATATAAAATTCTAAGTAAATTTTCATAATAGAATGTTTTTCTTTTATTTAAAAGAGTCCTTCTTAGTTTTTTTCAGGACTTACCGCTAAGGCCAGAGCGCCGTAAAGACCGGCGAAATCACCAAGCGCCGGAAAGCGGATATAATTTTCCAAGCGATCCGGCAAGGGCGAACGCTTGATGTAACCTCCGAGCAGCTTGGCAAAATGCTCCCGAATTTTGGGGAAAAGCTGCTGCTGCTTCATTACGCCGCCGCCCAGCAGAATGATTTCCGGAGAAAGAATCATGGTATAGTTGATTAGCGCCTGTGCTAGATAATAACTGATAAAATCCCAAACCTCGTGGGTTGCGGGGATGTCCTTGCCGGCAATTCCCAGTCGCCCGTAAATGGAAGGCCCTGCTGCCAAGCCTTCCAGACAGTCGCTGTGGAAGGGGCAGGTTCCAGCATAGTCATCGTTTTGGTGCCGGCGAACATAGATATGTCCCATTTCCGGATGAAGCAGGCCATGTACCAGCTTGCCATCCAAATAGGCGCCGCCGCCGATGCCGGTGCCGATCGTCAGATAGATACACGAAGAAAGCCCCTTGGCAGCTCCCCAGTAATGCTCGGCTAGAGCCGCTCCGTTGACGTCGGTGTCAAAAAAGATAGGAACCGGCAGCTCTTGTTTAAGGTCAGCCAGCAGATTATAATTCGACCAGTGTGGCTTAGGCGTGTCCAAAATACTGCCATAGGTCGGAGAGGCGGGATTGATGTCGATTGGCCCGAAGCTGGCGACACCCAACGCCTGAATTTCCTTATTTCTAAAATAGGCCAGCATTTGAGCGACCGTTTCTTCCGGAGTAGTCGTCGGGAATTGCGTCTGGTCAATGATTTTGCCGTCCATAGTGCCGATGGCGCAGTTTACCTTAGTACCTCCGGCTTCGATTCCTCCAATATACATAGCTTTGCTTCGGCGCCTGTTATGCCGTCTTGGAGCGAGTGATTTATGATTCGCCCCGTATATAGCGCCTTCTCCTTTCCGTGAAATATGAATGCTGCCTGTTTTGGCAGATTTTTATGATTTGACTTAGAAAAAGCGGTCTGCGGCAGAACGCAGTGCCGCTTCCAAGCCGCTTTCTGTCTTTGTGAGCAGTTTATTTCTGCGAGAGATTTTGCAGATAGCGGTAAATGCTGGGCTCGGATACATTGAGCGCCTTGGCGACCTCTTTGACTGCGCCCTTTAGCAGGAAAATTCCTTGCTTTTGCAACTCTTTGACAATGGTCATTTTTTCCGCTTGATTTAGGGAAACATTCGTTACATCCTGATGAAAGACTGCAAGCTCGTTGGCGATCACGTCTTGAATGTTAGAGGTAAAGGTTTCTTTGACCTCATCATTTAAGGCGATTTCATTGAAAGAAAAATCCTTTTGGATTTCGCTGATACAGTCAAAAAGTCGATGATACTTGGTAATATCTCGATTGATGCAAAGAATGCCGATGATTTCATCATCCTTTTTTATAAAATAGCTGGAGGACTTGATCTGGTTGCCGCCGCTGGTCAGCTTGCTTTTGGAGGTATAATTGCAGATGTAAGGAGTTTCCAGATCGTGACTTTGCCTCATTAGTTTAAGCACCAGATTGGTGGCCGGATGACCGACCTGCCTGCCGGTGATGTGGCCGTTGCGAATGGCGATGATGGATTTATCCAGCGCCTTAGCATTATGCAGGACGATCTCGGTATCTTCGCCAAAGACCTCGGCTAAAAAGTCAACGAGAGGCAAATATTTTTCTAAAAGATATTCCTTGACTTTTTCTAGTTCCGATTTCTTGGATTTCATAGTATTTCCCCTTTTTTAAGCAACTCGATAATAAATGAATTCTTTCTTTTTATTGTATAACAGTTTTGGAAAAAATCAAGTGTTCTGAAGAAAATATTTCCGCCCCGACAGGAAAACAGAGCATCCTGCACGGGGCGGAAAATGGAGGTATTGGCTTTATCGGAGTGGCAGCCCCTTTAAAAAGCCGATTTATGCTTTAGCTTCAAGCTTCTTTTGTAGCCAATTTTTCCCGTTCATAAGCCTTTCGATGACCATTGCCATACCGATGTCGCCGGTAACGTTGATCGCCGTTGCCGGAGCATCGGTGATGGTACCGATCATAACCATGATAGGAATGCTTTCCGGCGGAAAGCCGAAGGCGGAAACGATGAAGATTTCACCTACATAGCCGCCGGCAGGGATAGCGCCCATAACTGTAGAGGCAATCACAGAAATGGTGATGGCCAGCAGCAGATTTTTGGGATCTAGGAAATTGATACCGTAAACACTACAGAAAAAGGCAATTTTCAAAATCTGAATCAAAACAGCGCCATCCTTGTGTAAGTTGGCACCTAAGGGAATGGCCAGATCCTTTACTTCATCGCTGATGCCGATGTTTTGCGAGGCCACCAGATTAGACGGAATACTGGCGGCGCTGGAGCAGGTGCCCAAAGCCGTTAGAGTAGGTACGGCGATATTTCGCCAAATTGCGGCAACGCCGTCTTTGCCTGCGCCGATAAAGCCAAAAAGGGTTGTAGTTAAAATAAAGTAAAGGACGGAAGCGGCAAAATAAATCAAAATCGAGCGGGACAATGGACCGACAATGTTGGCGCCCTGATCGCCGACCAAGGCGGCGAAAAGAGCAAATAAGCCGACAGGAGCAATTTTCATAATGTAGCCGACCAGCTTGGTAATGACCGACTCGGCAATATCAAAGAATTCAACCACCTTCTTGCGCTTTTCATCCGGCAAAGTGGCAACGGCGATACCGCTGGCGATTGTAAACACAATCAGAGCCATCAGGCTGCGGCGGGAAAAGAGCTTTGGAAAATCATCAACAGTAAACATAGCTAAGAAATTACTGTTAGAGGTCAGATTTTCAATTTTTTCGCTCATATCAAGGACGGCGCCCTTGGTCGGGTCAAGCAGGACGGTAAAGATTGCCATGAAAATTGCTGAAATCACACCGGTAATCAGTGTAATCAGCAGAATCATACCGAGCAGCTTGGCCAGCTTTTTTAGATTGGTCATATTGGCGATCGCTTTAATCAGCGACACAAAGATCATGGGAACGACTACGCAGTATAGGAAGTTTAAAAAAAGGTCGGCCAAAGGCTGGAGTAGAGAGGATTGCTCTTTAAAGAAGTACCCAAACAGTCCGCCCAGCAGCATACTGAATAGGAGAATAAGAGATGATTTGTAGTTTTTTAAAATTGACATAGGAAACCTCCTCATAACGTTCATAACATATCAATGTATTATTAAGCGTTTTATTTGGAAGCTCCTGCCTGCGGCAGGGAGCGGCTTTAAGATTAGAAGCCGCAAAGCTTCCGTTACTGGAATCGTAAAAAGGGTACACAAACAAAGCCTCGGCCTTTGCCTTCCTTAAAAAATAATAAGAGCAGCTGAGGAAGGGTATTTGGTTCGCTTTGTATGGAGATTATTCGTTTAAATGAGCAATCAAGCGCTTGCAGGCCTCTTTGACTAAGGCGGGATCCGTTGCTAGGTTAAACCGGATAAAGCCTTCGCACTGGTCACTGAACCATTGACCGTAGTCGATGGCGATGCCGCACTTGTCTTGAATAAAGGTTTTCACATCCTCTGGCTTGACATAAGCCCTGATATCGACCCAGGCCAGATAGGTGCCTTCCAAAGGAGTGATAACAAGTTTTGGACAGGCGGCGGTTAGGGTATCGCGGAAATAGTGATAGTTTTCGCTGATTACAGAAAGCAGGCCATTTTTCCAATCCTCACCTTTTTCATAGGCTGCTTGCGCGGCGGTCAACCCGAGAATATTGGGTTCGATTTGATTGACTGTTTTGGCATAGGCGTCATAGCGCGCCCTTAGCTCTTGGTTCGGAATAAAAATATGTGAACACAGCAAACAAGCTAAATTGAAAGTTTTTGAAGGTGAATTTAAAACAATCAGATTATCCAGATATTTGCCTTCCCTAACGGCTGCCGCAGCAATAAAGCGTCTGCCGTCAAGCATAATATCCTGATGAATTTCGTCGCTGATGACCAGAACCTTATGCTTTTGACAAATAGATAAAATTTTGTCCAGCTCGTCCTCGCTCCAGATTCGGCTGACGGGGTTGTGCGGCGAGCATTGAATAAAGAGCTTGACTTCATTTTCAACAATCTGCTTTTCAAAATCCTCAAAATCGATGTAATAGCGGTTGTCCTCACCGCGAACCAGCTCGCTGCGAATCAGACGGCGTTTATTATCCTTAACGGCATTGTGGAAAGGATAATAAACGGGAGTAAGAATCATAACGCTGTCGTTTGGCTGGGTAAAGCAGTTGATTAGCCAATAAATGGAAACAACGACTCCGTTGGAAAAGCGAAACCAATCCTTTTCCGGAGTATAGCCGAAATTCTTTTGATGCCAGCTTCCAACGGCTTGGTAATATTCATCGGGAATTGTGGTATATCCGAAAACACCGTGCGCCACCCGTTTGGTCAGAGCGTCGATGATTTCATCGGCAGTACGAAATTCCATATCCGCCACCCACATTGCCAACAGAGAGGGATCGCCGAAGCGAACGTCAAGAGCGT
>JBGZBY010000128.1:0-18176 GCA_041844915.1 Eubacteriales bacterium | reverse complement strand
CTTATTTTCCTTGGCTTTCCTGCCTTCCTTCGGCTTTCCTGATTTCGCTTTTGAAAAGCTATTTCTCCCTTCTCCCGCCTTATTTTCCTTGGCTTTCCTGCCTTCCTTCGGCTTTCCTGATTTCGCTTTTGAAAAGCTATTTCTCCCCTCTCCCGTCATATTTTCCTTGGCTTTCCTGCCTTCCTCCGGCTTTCCTGATTTCTCTTTAGGGAAAATAGCTTTTTCCCTCCTCCCGCCTTACTTTCTTCTTTCCCCAGAAAGCTTTGGCTAGCACCTATTCCATAGTCAGCGCAAGGAAGCTCAAGTCCGGCAATCCCTCGACAAAGCAAGCGGCAAAAGCTTATAAGCCCGGCGAAGCTACAAGATAGCGCTCCTGCTCCTCCGTCAACGGGTACTCAATCCGGCAAATATTTTCATACAATATTTTTTCCTTTTCCCCACCATTAAGCAGATTTCTTTGCTTCCTGCACACTACCGCTTTTTGCAGCATTTTTCCTTCTGAGCGGTAATATTGCAGCCGTGAATTGTAAACGCTGTATTCCCATTCCTTAGGCGTATCCGACAGCAAGGCTGCCATAATCCGCTCTTCATCAAAGCTTATTTGCAGCTGATACTTGGCCTTTGTATCATTTCTTGCCCTTAAATCCAGCCAGCCCTCGCTAATTGTCGCGTCCACTCCCGCCACGCCGTTTTTTTCCGCCGGCGGAAAATTCTCCGCTGCATGCCCATGTCTTTCCGTGACAGTCAAGGGACTATGCAAAAACAGCCAATACAAGAGATTACTAAGCTGACATAAGCCGCCGCCATAATCACCCTTTATCTTGCCATTCACCAAATTCAGCCCGTCCTTATACGGCGTTTCTTTATCCGCATCCTTGGTCAAAAGGCAAAAAGAAAAGCTCTCTCCCGGCTCTAAAAGCAAGCCGCTTAGCTTCGCCGCCGCCAGCTTCAGATTGTGAACCTTATTGTATTGGTATTTCAAGTCATAGCCAGTCTGCCGATTGATAAGCTCTGACCCGCAGGTAAACACGGAATAGAGCAATTGCCGCTCCGAGCGGTTTGTGGCATACTTCTGCCCATCCCACTTCATTTTCAAATAGAAGAAAAATTTTTTTTGTTTTTTGCGCCAAGGTAATAAAAATGGAAATCTCTCCGTTATCCGTTTTCTCATCTTTTTCTCCCATCCCTTCTCATTCTCTCCTTCCAAAGCTCTCCGCTTCCAGCCATTCCCCATTGCTTTATTCCTTTGCCAAACTGCCAAAAAATACAAAAAGGCGCTGCCGGAATGAATCTAGTTTATCAAATCCGGCAACGCCTTTCTTTTGCTTGGCATTACAAAAAAGCTATTTTTTTTCAACTGATTTCTTACGATTTTCTTACATTTTCTCCTCGCCCAAGGCAAGTGGCAATATTATTTCAAAACGAATTTCTTCTCCTTGGCTATCGGCGCTGATTTTACCATGATGCCGTTCGACAATCTCTTTTGCAATGGCCAGCCCCAATCCCGAACCGCCGGTCGCAGAAGCTCTGGCGCTGTCCAAGCGATAAAAGCGCTCAAAAATCTGTTCCAGACGCTCTTTAGAAATCGGATTGCCCTGATTAAAAAACTCAATCCTCACCTGATCTGTCTGCACATTTAGCACAATTCTGATTTCTCCTCCGGAAAGGCTGTAATTAACGGCATTTCTCAGCAAATTGTCAAAAACTCGCTGCAGCTTATCGGCATCGCAGGCAATCGTCAATTCCTTGGGCGCTTTAATCCGGCAGGTCAAGCCTTTTTCCGCCAGCATCGGCTGAAATTCAAACGCCGTTTGCTCCAGCAGCCGAACCAAATCAATTTTACTATACTCCAGCAAAATTTGGCTTAAATTAAAGCGGGTAATTTCAAAGAATTCATTGATTAGATCATCCAGCCGCTCCGCCTTGTCCGCAGCCACTTGCAAATACTTCTGCCTTAGCTCTTCTGAAATCTCCTTTTCCTCCCGCAAAAGCGTCAAATACCCTATCACCGAAGTAATCGGCGTTTTTAAATCATGTGCCAAATACGCGACCAAATCATTTTTACGCTGCTCCGCTTCCCGCGCTGCGCGCTCATTTTCCCTGACCCTTGCTTTTAGCTGATTTAACTGCCATTCCAAAAGATCCAGCTCCGCTGATAAAAGAATCGGCGTATTTTCTTTGCTGTAAATATTCTCCGCTGCTTCTATTACCTCATTCAAATAAGAAAAAGGCTTTCTCCAATAATACCAGAAAATGCCGATGCCGCCGACCAATAAATAAACCACCGCAAACAAATCCCACCTTGCCTGACACCACTTTAAAAACTGATAAAGCCAGTCGTTCGGCTGCCAAGTCCAGCGTCCTATCACAAAGGAAAATACAAAATAGCCAACGATCCCCATCAGCAAGTATGCCGCTACAGTCAACAGCAGTCGTAAAAGCAGTCCTAAGGCAATTTTCCGGCTTTGTCTGCTCCAAGTCCAATGATTATTTTTCAATTTTATAGCCCACCCCCCAAACTGTTTTAATAAACTTAGGCTTTCTGGCATTTTCCTTTAATTTCTCACGTAAACGCCCAATATGCGCCATTACCGTATTGTTATTATCCAAATATTTCTCTCCCCAAACCGCCTCAAATAATTCTTCCGAGGATATCACGCGATCCAGATTTTCGCACAAATATAGCAAAATCGAAAACTCCAGTGGCGTAAGCGCCAGCTTTTCACCATACAGGGTACATTCGTGCGTGTCCTTGCTTAGCCATAGCCCCCTGACCTCATATTCGCCCACCGGCTTCCGGTCCAATGCCTCGCCCAAATGATTATAGCTTTTATACCGCCTTATCTGCGTTTTTACTCTCGCCAGCGCTTCCAGCGGATTAAACGGCTTTGTAATATAGTCGTCCGCTCCCAAGGTCAAACCCTTTATCTTGTCGGTATCCTCTATCTTTGCGGTCAGCATGATAATCGGATAAAAATGCTGCTCTCGAATGTGCCGGCAAAGCCGAAAGCCATCGACATCCGGCAGCATGATATCCAGCAGGGCCAAATCAAATTCCTGCTGTTCGATATGCTCCAGCGCCTCCTTGCCGCTATGACATTTTATCACCTGATAGCCGTCATTGCTAAGATACACCTCCAGCAGCTCGGCAATCTCTTTTTCATCGTCTACTACTAAGATTTTTTCTTGCCTTCCCATATTCGTTTCCTTTCGCTTTTCCGCTTTTTAAAGTCTATGTTCCCGCGGATTTCCCAGCTCCCTCCACTTACCTCGGCATATACCGGCTCAGCCTTTCCTCAAAGGAAGTCCTTGGTTTTTCTTGTAAGATACAGAGGCAGATTGATGATATCTCCGTCCGTCCTATATCCGCGCCTTTCAAGGCCTATACTCCCGCGGATTCCCCGGCTCCCTCCACTTACCTCGACATATGCCGGCGCAGCCTTTCCTCAAAGGAAGTCCTTGGTTTTTCTTGCAAGATACAGAGGCAGATTGATGATATCTCCGTCCATCCTATATCCGCGCTTGGAGTAGCGAATGGCATGGGCCGGACGATGATCGAAGATATATTTCTTAAATGAGGGCGCGTTTTTCCCTTCTCCAGCTTTCACCTCAACAGGGATGATCTCAGTACCATATTGCAGAGCAAAATCTATCTCGCTATTTTTAGCGGAAAAATATCGAGGCTCAACATCAAACTGACCCCGAAGCTGCTGCAAAACATAGTTTTCTGTCAGCGAACCTTTGAACTGATAATCTGTTTTTAAGAGGACGGCGCTGTTGTCAATACCTGCCATGTGCTTAAGAAGGCCAGTATCAAACATGAACAGCTTGAACTGATCCGGTTTGTCAAAGGCTGACAGTGGGTGCTCCAGCTTGGAAATATTGTAAACGCGATTGAGCATGCCAGCGGATACCAGCCATTCGATCGCTTCTTCAAAATCTCGCGCTCTGCCGCCTTCTCGTACAGCTCCATACATGAACTTCTCATTCGGCTTGGCAAGCTGTGCAACGATACTGCGAAAAACCATGAGAATCCGTCCGCTGTTGACCTTTCCATTGTGCTTCGAGAAATCGTTTTCATAAACCTCAATTAATTCTCGCTGTATTTGAGAGATACGGGCAGGATCCTTGTACTTAGCCCATGACGCGACGCATTCTGGCATACCGCCAATAATCAGATAATTATTGTAGGCATCCAGTAAGCGATCGTGAAAAATCTCCTCAATTTGCTGATTTTTCTGAATGCTTTCGTAATACACAAACAGCACAGGATCGACTGCGGCAAGAAACTCATCAAAGCCCAAGGGGAAAATATCAAGGAGATTGACCATGCCGACCGGATAAGATTTCGGTTTGGCAAGAAGTGTACCCAAAAGACTGCCCGCGGCGATCACATGGTATTCGTTTGCTTTTTCCTTGAAGTATTTCAGTGCATTAAGCGCTTCAGGGCATTCCTGAATCTCATCAAAAATGATCAGAGTTTCCCCCGGCAGTATTTTTTCTCCGGCAATCATCGAAAGAAGCTCAATAATGCGATGAGGATTTTTGTTCGTTTCAAAAATAGATTTGAGCTCGGCTTCTTCATCAAAATTAAAGTAGACATAGCTGTTATAGTGATTTCTCCCAAACTCCTTCATCAGCCATGTTTTCCCGACTTGCCGTGCTCCTTTTAAAACCATTGGCTTGCGCTCGTCGCCGGACTTCCAGTTGATAAGAACTTGAATTGCATTGCGTTTCAGGTAAATCCCCCTCCTTTCTAAACGTCCACCCATAGAATATCACATTTTTCTGGATTTTTCAACGTTAATTTCACACGTTTTTCTTAGCTTTCAATCAGTTATTAACACATTTTTCTAATGTTTTATAATGATTTTTTACTCATTTTTCTTAAGCTCTTCCATCTGCTTTCTCACATTTTTCTTGATTTTTAAACTGTCTTCCTATGTGTTTTTCTAATATTTTTCAATGACCCTTTGCATGTTTCCTCATTTTTTTCAATGCTTTTCTTCTATTTTTCTTAATTCCCAAGCCGCCCGTCAATAGGCTTTTCCAATATTTTTCGGCAGTCCCTCCTAACACACCTATTTGAATTATATTTACCAATCTCCGCCATTACTGATAAATGAATATTGTTCCATCTGTCCAAGCCGGCGTCTGCCTGCCAGAGAAGAATAAAATATCGATTTTTCTCTTGACGCCTGAAAAAAATATGTTATAATTTTCATATGAATTATTGTTCATATGTTCATTTATAATTTTATTAACTGCTTGATATCATGTTTCAACGAATATACTTAGTTTCTTATAGAAAGGACAACCGCTATGTCAACCATTCCATCGCAAGAAGCAACCAGCCTTCACCCGGAGATTATCGAAAGAATTCGCGGACTTATGCCAAAGGAGGAGCATATTCTTGATCTGGCTGATCTTTTCAAGCTCTTTGCCGATTCGACCAGAGTCCGCATCCTATTTGCATTGACCAAGGCAGAGCTGTGCGTATATGATCTGGCGGCGCTGCTTGGCGTTTCCCAATCCGCCGTATCCCATCAGCTCCGTCTGCTTCGCAACGCCAAGCTGGTCAAAAACCGGCGAGAAGGAAAAATTGTCTACTATTCTTCCGACGATTACCATGTAGATATCGTCATGAACATTGCCCTAGAGCACCTAAAGGAGGAAAAAGGCTCCTCCGCGGAGGACTTGGAATAATGCAAACAACCTATCGAATCTGTAATTTGTCTTGTCCAAACTGTGCTGACAAAATAGAGAATGCCTTAAAAAAAGAAATGAAGCTGGATGAGGTCAATATCAATTTAGCCTCGGCTAAAATCACGCTTTCTCATCAAGATCCTTTATCGGCGGATTTTTTGTCAAAAGCCAGTGCTATCGCCTTTGCCATTGAGGACGGAGTAACCATTGAGGCGCTTCCGGTCAAGGGCCAAGGCAATACCGCTTTTCCCTACGCCTGTCAAAGCGATTCCAAGCAGGAGCAGCCTCCTGAACACGAAAATGCGCACAGCCCACAGGCGCGCCATGATCAGTCTCACCGCTCTGCTTCCTCGCCCATTCGCCGGCAGGATATGCTCCTATTGGCAGCAGCCCTTCTACTTTTTCTTACGGGGCTGATTGCCGCAAACGAAGCGCTCCAGCTTGCACTTTTGGCAGCGTCCTATTTGCTGGCCGGTAAGAATGTATTTCTCAAAACTGCCCGCCGCATCAGACAGGGCAAGCTTTTAGATGAAAATGTCCTGATGCTGCTTGCCAGCTGCGGCGCCTTTGTCATCGGAGCCTATGCAGAGGGCGCTGTTACCATGCTGCTTTATGTTATCGGGGAATATATTCAGGACTATTCTATTTATCGTTCACAAAAATCCATTTCCGACCTGATGCAGCTAAAGCCGCAAACGGCAACTATTTGGAGCGAAGCGGGCACTCGTGTCGCCGAGCCGGAAAATGTTGCGGTCGGAGATATCCTGCTGATTCTGCCGGGGGAGAAAATCGCCTTAGACGGAGTCGTGATTGAGGGAAGCTCTTATATTGACAATTCTGCTTTAACCGGCGAATCCCTGCCGATTGCCTGCTCGGTGGGCAGCGAGGTCTTATCCGGCGGCTTGGTCAAGGACGGCGCCATCAAAATCAAGGTTACCAAGCCCTATGCCGACTCTACCATTGCCAAGATGCTGGATATGATCGCCAATGCCGCCGGCAAAAAGTCCACCTCCGAGCGGCTCCTGACTCGCTTTGCCGCTTATTATACTCCAGCCGTCGTACTGGGCGCCGTGCTTTTAACCGTGATTCCTGTCCTCTTTTTCCGCGAAGCTTTGTCTGTCTGGATTTATCGCAGCTTTGTTTTTTTGGCTGCCTCCTGCCCATGCTCGCTGATTATCTCCATTCCGCTAACTTATTTTGCCGGACTGGGAAAAGCTTCCCGACAGGGAATCTTGATTAAGGGGGCAAATTATTTGGAAGCCCTGTCCAAAACCGATCGAATCATTTTTGACAAAACCGGAACCCTGACCAAGGGGAACTTTGCCGTTATTAAAATCTCGCCCGAAGCCTCCTTTACTAAAGAGGAGCTGCTGTCGGCTGCCGCCCTTACCGAAAAATATTCCAAGCATCCCATTGGTCAATCCATCAAAACCGCTTACGGAAAGGAGCTGCCTGATATTCCAGTAGACTTCTACAAGGAAATCGGCGGCAAGGGCGTTGCCATGGAATATCAAGGTGACGAATATTTATGCGGCAATTTTTCTTTTATGCAGGCCCATCATATTGCCGCCAATGAGCAAAACAGCCCCTATACCTTGATCTATGCGGCAAAAAATGGAATGTTCCTCGGAACGCTCACTATCGCCGACGAGCTTAAGCCGGAGGCGGCCGACAGTATTGCCGCTTTGCAGGCACTGGGTTTAACCAAGCTTCAAATGTTTACTGGCGACCAGCCGGACATCGCCAAGCGAATCGGAAAACAGATCGGTATCTCCGAAATCGAAGCCGGTATGCTGCCTGCCGATAAATATGAAAAATTGCTTTCTCTTTTATCCGATCAACATAAAATCGCCTTTGTCGGCGACGGCATCAACGATGCATCGGTTATCAAGGCCGCCGACATTGGTATCGCCATGGGCAATCTCGGCTCGGATATCGCCGTCGAAAGCGCCGATATTATTTTAAGCAATGATAAATTATCGGCTCTGGTTGAGGCTTTTCATATTTCCCGCAAGACCGACGCCATCCTAAAGCAAAACCTTGTCTTGAGCCTTGGCTTTAAGCTGGCGGTACTGGTTCTCGGCAGCATTGGGCTTGTCGGCATGTGGGCGGCGATCTTTGCCGATGTCGGCATTATGCTGATTGCCTCGCTCAATGCACTAAGAGCCGGAAGATAAAAGCTCCTTCCCTCGCTTTCCTTCTCTCCGTGTGCTTCTGGAAAGCTCCTCATATGAAAACAATGATAAAAAGGGGATTGATATGCAAGCATATCAATCCCCTTTTTATCATTGTTTTCGCACTCGAAGCTTAACGCTTACATCATTCCCATTCCGCCGCCGGGCATTCCGGCCATGGGGGCTTCGGGTTCTTTGATGTCGGCTACGATGGATTCGGTGGTAAGTAGGGTGGAAGCTACGGAGTTGGCATTTTGCAGAGCCGAACGAGCTACCTTTGTCGGGTCGATAATGCCGTTTTTGACCATATCAACATATTCCTCGGTCAAAGCATTAAAGCCGATACCCTGCTGCGCTTCTTTCACTTTATTTACTACAACGGAGCCTTCCAAGCCAGCGTTGGAAACGATTTGACGCAACGGCTCCTCCAATGCCTTCGCTACGATCTGGGCTCCGGTTCTTTCGTCGCCGTCCAGCTCGGCAATCAGGCCGGTCAAAGCCTTGGATGCTGCCACATATACAGAACCGCCGCCGGCTACGATGCCTTCTTCCACTGCCGCGCGAGTTGCCGCCAAAGCATCCTCCATGCGCAGCTTTTTCTCCTGCATTTCGGTTTCGGTGGCTGCGCCAACTTTAATCACGGCGACTCCGCCAGCCAGCTTTGCCAGTCTTTCCTGTAATTTTTCCGTATCGAATTCGGAAGTCGTTTCTTCAATTTGTGCCTTAATCTGTGCTACTCTGGCGCTGATTTGTGCAGCATCGCCAGCACCGTCAATAATAATGGTGCTTTCCTTCTCTACCTTAACTGATTTCGCTCTACCCAGCATATTCAGCTTGGCGTCCTTCAACTCATAGCCCAGCTCTCCAGAAATCACTACGCCGCCGGTCAGAATTGCAATATCTTCCAGCATGGCCTTTCTTCTGTCACCAAAGCCCGGCGCCTTTACTGCTACTACATTGAAGGTTCCTCTCAGCTTATTGACGATCAGTGTAGCCAGAGCTTCGCCTTCTACATCCTCGGCAACAATCAAAAGCTTCGCACCGGTCTGCACGACTTCTTCCAATACTGGCAAAATCTCCTGAATGTTGCTGATTTTCTTATCCGTAATCAGAATATACGGATTATCCAGCTCTGCTACCATCTTGTCCATATTGGTTGCCATATACGAAGACAGATAGCCGCGGTCAAACTGCATTCCCTCTACTACCTCCAGAGTGGTTTCCATGGTTTTGGATTCCTCAATGGTAATAACGCCGTCCTTCGAGGCTTTCTCCATAGCATCGGCAATCATATTGCCAATCTCTTTATCGCCTGCCGAAATGGCAGCTACTTCGGCAATCTGCGCCTTGCCTTCCAGCTCGCGGCTCATGCCTTGGATTTCTTCTACTGCCAGCTTCGTTGCCTTATTCATGCCATTCCTCAAAATAATCGGATTGGCTCCGGCAGCTACGTTCTTCAATCCCTCTCGAATCATAGCCTGCGCCAAAACCGTAGCGGTAGTCGTACCGTCGCCAGCCACATCGTTGGTCTTGGTCGCAACCTCTTTCACCAGCTGTGCTCCCAGATTTTCAAAGGAGTCCTCCAGCTCAATCTCCTTGGCAATCGTTACGCCATCGTTGGTAATCAGAGGGGTGCCGAACTTCTTGTCTAAGACGACATTTCTTCCCTTAGGGCCAAGCGTTACCTTTACGGTATCCGCCAATTTATTGACACCGGCTTCCAGCGCCGTTCTTGCTTCTACTCCAAATTTGATTTCCTTTGCCATTTTTTTCCTCCTGCTCTTATGCTTGTATTTTTTTGACTGTTCTCTCTAAAATAAGTATAAGCCTACCACATCATGCCCGCCGCTCATAAATCCTTGCATTTGCAATCCCTTCAGTAAAGCCCGAAAGGCAAAACCTTCCCTTATCAGCGCAAACATAACCTAGGGAATTCCATTTTGAGCCATTACTTCCGATTTATTTATAGGTCAATTCCCGAAAAAATCTATTTCCTAATTTGTGCTGTTGACCAATCAGGCGGCAATGCTTATTCTGTATACTTAGTTCTCTACAATTGCTAAAATGTCCGACTGACGAACAATCTTTAATTCTTCACCCTTGATTTTTACATCGGTTCCGGCATATTTTGAGTAAATTACCCGATCATTGACCTTTACTTCCATCTTTACTTCCTTGCCATCAACCATCCCACCCGGACCAACTGCCAAAACAATCGCCTCCTGCGGCTTTTCCTTGGCATCTCCGGTTAAAATGATTCCGGAAGCGGTCGTTTCTTCTGCCTCAACCTGCTTTAATACAACTCTGTCTGTAAGTGGTTTTAAATTCATTATGATTTCCTCCTGATCTCTTCTTTTTGTTAGCACTCATTCTGTTCGAGTGCTAAGTAGCTATAGTTTATATAAAATTTCTTCTACTGGCAAGTCCAAAAAACGTCAAAAAGAATATTATTTCTTTCAAATTCTTTTCTTTTCTCTTTTTTTCTTCTTCTTTCTCTATTTTTTATATTTCGCATTGTTTTATGGAATCTTTACAGTGATCGCCCAGCTTCGGCCAAAGCTTGTCTTTAGAATCTTATTTCCCCGTCCGAAGCTCATCTCTACTGGGCTGATCCCGCTTTCTCTGCCTCTTCCCTATTCCATTCGGCTTTCAAAATATCCTTCAATTCCAGTGCCTTTTCCCGTATTCTCTTGTTCTCGACAGCCGCCAGATCTCTGGCCATCAGACATTCCCGCAGCCATTTTTCCGCCGCTTCAAAATCACCGATCCGATAATACAATACCGATTGCAGATATGCCAAAGTCAAGGAATTCATCCCGCGAATCGGAAAATTCTCACCAACATATGCCTTGGAGAAATTTTCCGCCGCTTCTTTATAATATTGCAGTGTTCTTTCATCAAAGGACAGCTTTTCATTGGACTCCATATGCTCCCCCTCGGCAGTGCTTTTATAAAACCACGCGCAGCGCAGCATAAAATAACCCCATTCGGAAGCCTTCAAATTCATCAGCTGACCGGACAGCTGCGCCAGCTTATATCTTTCCTCCGCCTGTTCCCGCGTCAGCAAAAGCGGATAGCTTCTGGACTGAAATTTGGGCAAAATTGTAGCGCGCAAAGTCTTTCTCTGACTTTCTGTAACCTCCTGATAACGATCTGTCAGCATGCCATAGCCGCAATTAAAGCAAACCGTAACATCATAAGCAAAGGGGGAAATATCCGACACATAATGAGGCCTTAGATCCGGCTCAATGTATTCGACCCTCAGTCTGGTGTATCGGGGATAGCTGTCCAAAAAACTTCTATTGCATACCGGACAGACCATCTGCTTGCGATATAGCCACTCCGGTAAATCCTCTTTCTTCTCCTTATAGCGCACCTCTATTACTTTCATTTTTTCTTCCTCATTCTGTCAGCTTTATATTATATATTGGTGGTCTGCTGTATTTTCCTATATCGAAAGCTCGTTTTCGTATAGGCAACATAAGCAAATTATCTTGATAGTTAGCTGCATTTGTCTATATGAAAATAAATTTTCAATATAGGCAAATTACAGCCAACTATCTTGATAGACTGCCGAATTTGCCTATGTAAAAGTTTATTTTCGGCATGGACAAATACAGCAAATTATCTTACACATTTCAAATCCTTTTTTCCGTCAAGCTTCGGCCAAGGCTTGCTCAAAACAAGAACATCCGATAAAAACTACCGAATGTTCTTGTCGTTTTTTCTTTTCTCAATAAAGTTGTTGCTTCCACGCGCCAAAGCATCCCCTAAAGAGCTTATTTGTATGAGGACTTTAGGGAAACCGCTTCATTTAAAACAATATGCTCCTGCGTGCTGTCTTTAGGATCAACATTGTAATAGCCCAAGCGAATCAGCTGCATTTTATCCTCTTTTTTCAGATCCCTGACATAGGGCTCCATTTTCGCATGAGCAAAAACCGTCAGCGAATTTTCATTGATCTTCGGCTCTCCATCCTCACCGCTTTCAAAAAGGTAGCCGTATTGTCGGATTTCCACCTCTATGCATTCGCTCGCCGATACCCAGTGGATCGTGCCTCGCGGCTTTCTACCTTCAAAGCCGCCTCCACTTCTGGTTTCCGGATCATATGTGCAGTGCAGCTCAACGATATTGCCTGCTTCATCTCGAATTACTTCGTTGCAGCGGATAAAATACGCATACATCAGCCGCACCTCATCTCCCTTGACCAATCTCTTATACTTCTTATTCGGAGCAATCTCCATAAAATCCTCGGCTTCAATATAAAGCTCTCCGGTAAAGGGAATCTTTCTTTCTCCCAGCGCTTCGTTTTCCAAGTTATTGGGCGCATCCAGCCATTCGACTCTCCCTTTCTCCCAATTGGTGATTACAACCTTGATCGGATCAAGCACCGCCATCAGTCGCGGCGTTTTTAGCTTCAAATCCTCTCTCAAAGCATGCTCCAGCATAGAAATGTCTACTAAGCTCTTGCTCTTGGAAAGTCCAGTCATTTCAAAAAAGCTGAATAGGGATTCCTTGGTATAGCCTCGGCGACGCAACCCCTTGATCGTTGCCAATCTGGGATCATCCCAGCCGTCAATCAGCCCCTGTTCCACCAGCGGACGGATTCGCCGTTTTCCTAAAACTGTATTGGTCAGCGCCAGTTCTGCAAATTCAATTTGCTGCGGAGCATTCTCCCATTCCAGCTGCTCTAAGAACCAATTGTAAATCGGCCGATGATCTTCAAACTCCAAACCGCAAAGAGAATGCGTTACTCCCTCCACCGCATCCTCAATCGGATGGGCAAAGTCGTATAAGGGATAAATTTTCCATTTATCACCGGTCGCATAATGATCCTTATGCAATATCCGATAAATCGCAGGATCTCTCATATTCATATTGGGCGATGCCATATCTACCTTGGCGCGCAGCACCTTGGCGCCGTCCGGAAATTCCCCCTGGCGCATTCTTTCAAACAGCTCCAAATTTTCCTCAATAGAGCGCTCCCGATATGGGCTATTCTTGCCCGGCTCGGTCAAGGTTCCTCGATATTCTTTGATCTCCTCTGGAGATAAATCATCCACATAGGCAACGCCCTTTTTGATCAGCTTAATCGCCGCGTCATACAGAGCATCAAAATAGGAGGATGCCTTATACTCTCTATCCTCATAATCCGCTCCCAGCCAATGTAAATCCTCTTTTATGCTCTCCACATATTCCATTTTTTCCTTGGAGGGATCGGTATCGTCAAAGCGCAGATTAAATTTTCCATTGTATTTTCTTGCCATATTATAATTGGTAATGATCGCCTTGCAATGCCCGATATGCAAAAATCCGTTCGGCTCTGGCGGGAAACGAGTCACCACCTCTTTTACCTTACCGCTTTTCAAATCGGCGTCAATAATATGCTCTATAAAATTTTTGGATTCTTCCATTTCCTTAAACCTCCCAGTTTTTTATCAAAGCTCCGCTTTCTCTTTATGAGAAGTGCCATCGGCTTTATTTTTGATTTATTATAGCACAAAAAAAAGGAAATAGCTAGAAATTTTATAAGACTAACGAATAACGAAGCTGCCTTTTCCTTGGCTTTTATTCTTGAAAAGGAAAATCCAAGTCTACAATCATACACTTCCGTATTTAAATTTAATTTTAATTGCAATGCCTGTGATTTTATCGTAAAATCATTCTCCGATATATTTTTTCGCATAAATAAAGGATATCACAAAAGCACATGGTTTGGAATTCTCTTTACCATGTGCTTTTGCTTGTTTTTAATATTAGTTTTTCATTTCTTTAGGGGCTATTTTGCAACAGCCTCTTTCTTCTCTGTAATTTCACTATTGCGATTAAAACTTAAATTTCGATACTTCCTCCTGCAAGTCCACAGCAATCAAAGAAAGATTCTCACTGGCCTCGGAAATATTATGGATGGCCTGTGTCTGCGAATCCACCGCTGCCGAAGCTTCCTCCGTAGTAGCGGCATTTTCCTCGGCAATTGCCGAAAGATTTTCTACTACTCTGACTACATTTTGATTTTCCTCTGCAATCCGCTTAGAAGCGCTATTGATCGCTTCCACAATTTTCTTGCTGCTTTCCACCGCCTTGGCAATTTCTCCAAATTTATCTTCGGTTTCCTCCGCCTTGCCTCGCTGCTTATCTACAATTTCTTCCGCCGTTTTCATAACAGCTACCGCGCTTTCGGATTTGTTTTTCAGCTCCTCAATCACCGCCCGAATCTCATCGGTAAATCCCGCCGACTGCTCTGCCAGCTTGCGAATCTCCTCCGCCACCACAGCAAAGCCCTTACCGGCTTCTCCAGCTCTGGCGGCTTCGATCGCCGCATTAAGTGCCAGCAAATTGGTCTGATCGGAAATCGACTGAATCATTTGACTGGCTGTCGCTATTTTTCCGGTGCTTTGATTGGTTTCTGCAATTACCTCACCAATCTGCATGGATACTGCCTTATTTTTTTCTGATATGACAATCAATTCCTCCAATGTCTTACTGCCCTCGTCCTTTTTCGCATCAATGGTATCCGTTGCAGCAGACAAGGTTTTTAATACCTCCAGCATTTCCTGCAAATAACGGTCGGAAGTTTCCACGCTTGCCGCAGCACTCTGCGTATCCTCCGCTTGGGATGTAGCTCCCTGTGCGATATTGTTGACGGCTCCGGCTACCTCAACCGCCGAATTGGCTGTGCTTTCCGAGGTTGCCGTCAATTCCTCTGCCGTCGCCGCTACGCTCTGCGTTCCCGACAATATCGCAGCAATCACCTCTTTTAGGTTATTAATCATCAGCGAAATACTGCGCAGCATTTCTCCAATCTCATCATCCTTGTTTATATAGGCTCTGGCTCTGGCAGATTCCTCGGCAATATCAAAGTTGTAATGAGCCATTTTATTCATCGCATCCTTGGTCGCTGCCACCGGTATGGCAACCATTTTGCGAATCAGCACATAAATTAGCGCAATAATCAAAGCAATCATCAATACATTGATTGTCACTGTAAAAATCAAGGATTGGCGAGCCCCTGCCGTAAAGCTTTCCAACGTGTTGGCAGACAGATACATCCATCTGTCATCCAGTCCTTTAATATTAATAGGAATCATAATATTTTTGGACATCTTCTGTGTTAACACCGACGGCCGATCCTCAACCAGTTTGTCCTGAGTTTGAATTGCTTCAAGATTTCTTTTTATTTCTGGATCTCTTTCAGCTGCATTGCTTCCAAGGATCGAAACGTCCATCGAATTGGCTGCCACCGTACCGTCCACTGCTATAATGGATTTTACCCTATCGGCGGATATGCCCTCCACCTGCTCAATTCTTTTTTGCAGATTCGTCAAGTTGATATCGGCGTTGATGACGCCGATCGCCGTATTGTTATGGATAATAGGCAGTGCTATGGTGGTCACCAGGGTTCCCTCCGAATCGTAGGGCGAAAAAATCATTGCTTTTTTCTGCTTCATCGGCTCTATATACCAAGATTCCTCTTCTGGCTCCAAATCATAAAGCTTGATTGTTCCCCTTACAATTTCTGCATAAGGAATAAACCTGCCCAAAGTCGCATCCCTTCCATCAAATTGATTTTTCTCAAAAAAGACTCCAATGCCATCAATTTCGGTATTATCTCCGGCAATTTTTTGCAAGCAATTGACAATTAATTCTCTTTTCCTGTCCTCAACTGGCAGCTTCAGACTTTCTTCAATCACTATATAAATATCTCTCGTACTCTGATACATGCTTGCAAAAATGGCTTCTGCCTCCAAAGCCAATTTTCGGGTTTTTTCCAGCTCAATTTTTTCATTCATTTCAATCTCTGTCTGATAAGTGTTCATCGAATCATACACCGTCTTTGCGCCTAATACTACAATCAAGACCAGTGCAATAATCATACTTAATTTAAATCCAATTGAGCCTTTTTTCAATTTTTTGTTCATACAGCTTTCCTTCTTTCTCCATTAAATACGCATCCATGTTATCAATATTTCTTCTCCGTCTGCATCTACATGTTCTCTCCTCCTTTCCTCCGGCTGCCCCAAAACAGCTTTTCAAAAGGAAAGCACGTCTTTGCCACAGCATACGTGCTTCCCATGATATGTCTTATTGAAAAGCTTCCATAAAACGCCGCCCAATTTTCTCTCCGCAGCGTTTTCTGTACTTTTTATTTAGAATCGGAATTTAGCAACCTCATCCTGCAATTCTACGGCAATTGCCGAAAGATTCTCACTGGCGCTGGAAATATTATGAATAGATTCCGTCTGCGAATCCACCGCCGCCGCCGCTTCCTCGGTAGTGGCCGCGTTTTCCTCGGCAATTGCCGAAAGATTCTCCACGACTCGAACTACATTTTGATTTTCCTCTTCAATTCTCTTGGAGGACGCGTTAATCATCTCTACAATTTCCTTGCTATCTTCTAACGCTTTGGATATTTCTCGGAATTTTTCCTCTGTTTCCTCTACCTTCTTTTCTTCTTTTCTGACAACTTCCTCTGCTTCTTTCATAATCTTTACAGCATTTTCTGATTTTGCTTTCAGCTCCCCGATCACCTCCCGAATCTCATCGGTAAAGCCTGCCGATTGCTCCGCCAGCTTGCGAATCTCATCTGCCACTACCGCAAAGCCTTTGCCGGCCTCTCCTGCTCTGGCGGCTTCAATCGCTGCATTAAGCGCCAACAGATTGGTTTGATCGGAAATGGCTTGAATCATCTCACTGGCTGCTGAAATCTTCTCGGCGCTTGTACTGTTTTCCGAAATCACCTGACTGATTTGCATAGATATTTTTTTGTTTTGCTCTGAAATATGACTTAATTCTTTTAAACTCTTATTTCCTTCTTCCTTTTTCTGATCAATAGTATCCGTAACCACCGCCAAATCATCCAAAACCTTTATCATTTGTCCTAACAGCTGGTTGGCAACCTCTACGCTCTGCGCGGCGCTTTGCGTATCTTCTGCCTGCGCGGTTGCTCCCTGCGCAATATTATTGACTGCCGTCGCCACTTCACTGGCCGAGCCGGCGGTGTTTTCCGAAGTCGCTGTCAACTCTTCTGCTGTCGCTGCCACATTTTGAGTATTCGCAGAAATAGACTCCACTAATTCCTTTAAATTAGAAGTCATCAAGGCTATGCTTCTCAGCATTTCTCCAATTTCATCTTTTTTATTGCGGTATTTTTCGGCTTTTTTGCTTTCCTCTGCCAAATCAAAATTATATTCCGCCATTTTCCCCATTGCCGCCTGCGTCAGCGCTACTGGAATACCAATCATTCTTCTAATTAGGAAATAAATCAAAAGAATCATCAGCAAAATCATGCCAATATTGATACCAATAGCAAGAAACAACGCTCCTCTTGCATTTTCAGTAAAGCTATCCATAGTGTTTACAGACTGATAAATCCAATTGTCCTCCACCCCCGAAATATTGATCGGTACAGCAATAATTTTGGAATCTTCTCCCGTTACCGCCGAATTTTTTTCCACTATAACTTCTTCATATGCTTCGATCTTCTCAATATATTCTCTGATCTCCGGCGACTTGCTCAAAAGGTTTTGTGTATTCATTGACGCATCTAGGGAATTTGCCACCAAGGTACCGTCGTTGGCGACAATCAACTTCACATTATCCGCCGAGTTGCCTTCAATGGCATTGATTCTTTCCTGTAAGTTGTTCAGGTTGATGTCAGCCGTCACTACGCCAACTGCTTCTCCATTTTTTAAAATTGGAATTGCCATTGTCGTCAGCAATTCTCCCTCATACCGATAGGGCGGCAAAATCAGCGTTTTTTTCTCCCGTAAGGGCTTGACATACCACTCGTCCTGCTTTGGATCAAGCATGCTAACGTTTACCGCCTCTCCGTTTATCTCGGCATAGGGGATAAATCTTCCCATCTCCGCATCCTTGCCATCAAATTTCTGCGCTTCAAAGAACACACCAATTCCATCGACCTCTTTATTTTCCCTGGCGATTTGCTCCAAACATTGAATAATCAAGCCCCGCTCCCGTCTTTCCATTGGTAGCTTCATGCTTTCTTCTACCACAATATGCATATCCTTCATACTTTGATACATACTGGCAAAAACTGCCTCAGCCTCCCTTGCCAGCTTTCTCGTTTTTTCCAGCTCGATTTTTTCATTTGCGCTAATCTCGCTATGATATAAGCTTACCGCGTCATAAACTGTTTTCAGTCCAAGAACCACCATCAGAACAATTGCTACTATAAGGCTAAGTTTAACGCCTATAGATCCGCTTTTTTTCTTTTTCACTTCATTACCCTCTTTAATAGCTTATTCGTGCAATCGCTGCTTATATCCATTCTTTCCG
>JBGZBY010000127.1:0-25874 GCA_041844915.1 Eubacteriales bacterium | reverse complement strand
TCCATTACTGGAAATGGAGCAGGGATTGCTTTTTTGGTCGGAGCATTGATTTATACTGGCGGCGGCTTGCGCCTATATGTCGGTCTGATTCTGTTTTTTGTCATAGGCTCAATTAGTGGGAAATGGAAAAATGAGGGGAAGCGCAGGGCGGAAGCTCTACATCAAAGGAAAGGAGCCAGAGGCTGCGTTCAAGTGCTGGCGAATTCGGCAGCGATTATTGCGGTTTTGTGGATGGGAGAGCTTTTGCAGGCGCAGAGGGAAGCGGTTCTGGCAAGCTTTGCCGCGTTTGCAGCAGCGGCGGCGGACACAGTATCGTCGGATCTGGGAATGCTGACGAGGGGAAAAACCTTTTCTCTGCTTACCGGTAGGTTGGTGGAAAAAGGCTTGTCGGGAGGCGTTTCTGTTTTTGGTTTGCTTTGCGGCTTTTTTGCCGCAGGGATTATGGTGCTGCCGCTTCTTTTTCGATACCGATGGCAGGAAATATTGCTAGTCATAGGCTTTGGTTTTTTGGGAACCTTAGTAGATAGCGTTTTAGGCGATGCTTTGCAGGTAAAGTATTTGACTGAAGAAGGCCGGCTGACGGAGGTTGCCAGTGAGGCGGACGGCAAAAAACGAAAAAAAGCCAGAGGTTTTTTGGGGATTAACAATGATATTGTTAATTTTGTGACGGCTAGTTTGATTGCTCTCTTGGCATTTTTGGTATTTCGGGCGCTTGGGGATGGAATTTGATGGAATGCAGAGGTTTGGACAGAAAAAGTAGGATAAAAAGAAAGAATAGGATAAAATAAGATAATATATTGAAGAAAAACAGTGAACATGAAGCCGGCAGAAGGGAGCAATTATGAGAATTGCATTATTTACCGAAACCTATATTCCGCAGATAAACGGAGTAGTTACCCATATCAAAATGCTAAAGGACGGTCTGAATGCGCTTGGACATAAGGCGATCGTCGTGGCTCCAAAGGCGGTAAAGGACTATGCTTTGACGGAGGACGAGCTGATTTGTCCGGGGATTCCTTTGAAAAAGTTGTATAATAACAATTTGGCGGCTCCCTACAGCAAAAAGAGAGAGGAATATATCCGGAACTTTCGACCGGACGTGATTCATATTCACAATGAATTCGGCATGGGCTTTTCCGCTTTAAAAATTGCCAAAAAGCTTAATATTCCCTTGGTCTATACTCTACATTCGGAGTATAATAAATATTTATTTTATATCGCCCTTCCCGGTACCAAAAAGCTGGCGGAGAAATTATCCTATAGGTATATGTCCTATTTTATGCAGAATGTGGATGTGATGCTCAGTCCGTCTGCCAAGGCGCAGGAATATGTTGATGAGATTGGCGTGAATAAGAAGGTAATCGTCATTCCGAATAATGCAGATGTCGACACCTTTTCGGCGGAGCATCGCAGCGAGCTAAGGCGCAGTCGGCTGCGTGACGAGCTGGGAACGCCGCGTTCTGCTCTGGTGTTTTGCTTTGTCGGCAGAATCGGCAAGGAAAAGAGCATTGACGAGCTGATGGATTTTTGGAAGGCGGCGGAAATTCCGGCAGGGAAAGCGGAGCTTTGGATTATTGGCGGCGGGCCGCAGCTGGAGGAATTAAAAGCAAAGGCAAAAGCGGAGGGACTGGAAGGAGAGGTGCGCTTTTTGGGGAGCATGGAGCACAGTCAAATTCCAGAGCATTTATGGGCGGCGGATTTTTATGCGACGGCGTCCCTATCGGAAATGCACTCTGTGTCGATGCTGGAAGCAATGGCGGCGGGCTTGCCGGTGTTGCAGCGGCTGGATCAGCAAAACCTGTCGCAGATTGAAGAAGGGGTCAACGGCTATATTTATACGGATACTGCGGATTTTAAGGAAAAGCTGCAAAGGATCTTGAAAATGTCGCCGGAAGAAGTTTGTGAATTTCAAAGAAAGACGGCGGATTCCATGAAGGCTCATGGCAAAGAGGATTTAGCGGAAAAAATTTTGGCGGTTTACGAGGCGGCGATTCGAGAGAAAAAGCAGGAGAAATCGAAGCAAAGCTTTTGGGGAAGATGGCGGCGATGAGAAAATATATTTCCGATTTGCATTTCGGGCATGAAAAAGTAATCGGCTTTGACGGCAGGCCGTTTGAGAATACGGCACAGATGGATGAGGAAATGATTAAGCGCTGGAATCAGGCTGTTGCCAGAAAGGATGAGGTCTATATTATTGGAGATTTTGCCTATCGCAGCGAGCATGATTATTCTTGGTATTTGAGCCGGTTAAACGGAATTAAGCATTTGGTTTTGGGCAATCATGATTATCGGCTCCTTAAGGATAAAGCGGCACAGAGCTATTTTCAATCCATTCATCATATGATTACGCTCAAGGAGGACGGACGCGAGATTGTGCTTTGCCATTATCCGCTTTTGGAATGGCGCGGGTACTTTCGCGGCAGTATCCATATTTTTGGGCATATTCATGAAGCCTGTCATGAAATGTATGCCTATATTTGCGAACAGCCGGCGATGTTAAATGCCGGAGCCAGCATTGTCAATTATCAGCCGGCAACGCTTCCGGAACTGATACAGTATAATATTGGCTACAAGCAGCGGCTGAAAAATGCTTTGGCAGAGAAGAGGAGGCTCGGCGGCGTCTGTCGGGATACCGGGGAGAACTAGAAGGACGGGAAGGTAATCATTATTTTTAAGTTTAATTTAGTTTTTTTGTTTATTTTTAGGAGCTTTTAAAAGCGGTAAAAGACTGTAAATATAGTCATGGAATTGCCATGGCTATATTTTTTTGCCGTTTTTTACCAAAAACAGGATTAGAAAAAAATAAACCGATTTTGAGAAGAAATTATTGACAACAAAAGTTAAAACAAATATAATAAAAACGGAATTTGAAAAACGGAACAGCAGAGAAAAAAGAAGCAATTGTTAACTAATGATTCCTACGGAATTTGAGCTTTATCTGCTGCTGCATTGCTGTTTTTTCTATAACAATACTCTATTATTGCGGTTTGTTGATGTGTTGCGAAAGTAAAACATAGGGATTTTGCCAAGGGACGAGAAAGGAGTGGTTAATAGCAGAGGGATAAATGTAAATTTTTTGATAAAATAAAAGTTAAATTATTTAATTAAAAATGGGATAAAATTTTTAAAAGCAGGTATCAATGATATTTTTTTGGAGGAAGATAGTGAGAAAAGACAATTGGATTAACAGCGTATTTGGGAATGGAAAACTCAAAAAAAGCCTATGCATGGTACTTGTTGCCGGCATGATGCTTTCGCAGGTGGAAAGCCCGGCTTTGGCGCAAGGCTTGGCCCAGACTGGAACGGAAGCTGCGCTGGATCATGCGATTACAGTGGAAAATAAATCGATGGAAACGGTGAGCCAATTCAAGGAAAGAAAGAGAGAGCCTTTAATGGGCGGATATTTCCGAACCTGGTATGACAAACATTCGACGGGAGAAGACGGGCAATCTCATAATGGAGTCAACTCCATTGGCGAGATACCGAAGGAAGTTGATTTTCTTATGATTTTTCATGACTGGACAGCGGCGAACAGTAACTTTTGGAGAGTTTTGAAGGAGGAATATGTTCCAAAACTGCATAAGCAGGATACCAAGCTGATTCGCACCATTGGTGCAGGCTTTTTGACAGGCGAGGTGGGAATTTCCAAGGAGCATCCCGACAAAGATACGCGATACACCAATGACGAAGCGGGCTATAAAAATCTGGCCAAGGATATCGTGGATACTTATGTGTATCAGCACAATTTAGACGGGCTGGATATTGACATTGAAATCCATAATGAGCCGGGGCACGGAAAGCAAGGCGAGGAAAAAGAGGCGGAAATAAAGAAGGCAGTCGGCGTTATTCGAGAGATTGCCAATTTGATTGGGGAAAGAGGAAAGGATAAGACCAAGTTTTTCATTATGGATACGACGCTGCACGCCGGCAGACGAATCCAAGGCGGACAAGATGTAGGGCCGAACAACCGAGTATTTTTGGAAACCTATCAATACTTTGACTATTTCTTTGTCCAGGTTTACGGACCAAAAGGAGAGAATGGTCTGGATAACGGCATGTATGGGAAGGATCATATCTGGGAAACCTTTCGAGATTATATTCCGGCCGATAAATTTTTTATAGGCTTTACCTTTTATGAGGACGGCGGTAATCAGCACGGCAATATGTGGGGAGATACCCTTGGCACACCGGAAGATTCCAGAGCGCAGAGATACGCGGAATGGCAGCCGGACGGCGGCTTAAAGGGCGGTATTTTTTCCTATGCCATCGAGCGGGATGGTGTGGAGGAAGGAAATAATAATAAATTTATCCATACCACCTATGAATGGACAAAGTCTTTAAAAAATCGCATGCTGCAAGGAAAGGACAGTTATGTTGAGATTACGGCAGAGGATTTTCCGGATGCGGCTTTAAGAGCGGAGGTAATCAAGCAGATCGGTAATCATAAGGGAAATATCAAGCGTTATAATAGGGAGCTTGTGCTGACTGATCCGGCGATTGTGGATTTAAGCGGGCTGGAAAAAATTGAGAAATTGAAAAAGCTTACCCTGTCGGGACTAAGCAATTTGGAGAAGCTCAGCTCGGCGAATTTGCCGGCCAGCTTAAAGGTAACGGGAGCGCCGAAGGAGGAAGCGGAAGCAACGCTGGTTCTGTCCGGCTTGACTAATTTAAAGGAGGTTGATTTAAGTGGCCTTGCTTTAGAAAGGCTGCCGCAGGCTGCTGCAGAATGGAAAAAGCTTGAAGCAATCAATCTTTCGGATAATTGCTTGGATCTTTCAGAAAACACAGCGGATCGAAAAATATTGGAAGAAATGATTGCTTCTATTCAGAAAAATAGCGGTAGCATAAACGGAGCAAATGTGAAGATAGGTTCACAGCGTCCAAAGGGATATTATCCCCGTCCGTATGAATATAAGGACAGGGTGATACCCCTAGATAAGGATGTCAATTCCAATGAAAAATACGATTTAAGCGGTTATAGAAGGCTGTATGGACAAAGAACCTTAGCGGGTAGCTATATATGGGATGAGGGAGAATTCAACCAATTTAAAGAAAAAGAAGCATATGGACAAAAACTGATAGCGGATGACTGGAGTTATGCTGACTTTCAATGCGGATATATTTATAGCGATAATCTCGACTCTACGGATTATATCGTTGAGATTACCGACCATGAGAATAAGAAAATAGAGGCGCCTTATGAGGTAAGTAAAAAAGAGGATGGCAGCTATTTGATTGAGTTTTTCTTAAAGCAAAAGGTTGTTACTGGAAATCTGGTTGAGTATAAAAAGGGTGAAAAAATTCATGAAACTCTAGTTATTGTTGGAAATGCACCAAAAGAGTTAATCAGGCTCACCACAAATGCGAAGGCTTTAGGGCATTCTTTTGGCTGGGGAACTAATGAAGCTTGGCTTCCGCTAATATTTGACGGGCAGGTGGAAAATCCCACCAGATTTCGGGCGATGGGCAAAACCGGCTGGGTGGCGTTTGATCTGGGGGAAGTCGCAGCGAAGGCAACGCACTGGACAGTATATAATGATACTATCATAAAGACATATCCTCAAGGCGATAAGGATAATAATACAAAAAAGGCGGAGATTCAATATTTAAATAAAGCAGCGACGGTAACAGCAGCAGAGCTTGCTGATAATGCGTTTTTAGGCGATGACAGCAACTGGACGACGGTGGGCGGTTTTGATGATTTGGTGGATCATGACTTTTATAACGGAGAATTATATCATCCGGTAAACGCTCGCTATTGGAGATATCATATTTTAGAGGGAAATCCAAATGGCGGTAATTACGTTAGGCTTTCCATACCGGAGCTTATCATTTTTGGCTCGGACTCTGATCTGTCTGCCAATACAACCTCGCAGGAGATTGTCGGCAAGGTGGGAGAGAGGCTAAAGGAGGTTCAATTTGATATTGAGCTGAAGGGCGGCGAGTTTGTAGATATCACGCCGGACATGAAGCTGGATTTGGCAAAATGGGCAACACCGAGTGCCGTCAATCTTCAATACACGGCAAGACCAATCGGATCCAGAAATCAAAAGATCAGAATCACAGTAAGCGGCGTGCCGGAAGAAGAAACGGAAGAAGCTGTTCAAATGCGGATTCCGAAAGAGCATATTAAGGATGGGCAGGCGGATCTTTTGATTACAAAAAATCCGAATTTAAAAATCCGTATAGAGGCAGCCGATCCGGTAGTTTGGGCGGCAGCGCAGAATGAAACGATTGCCGGAAGGGTCGGAGAGGCTTTGACGGCGGAGTTTGTGATTACTCTGGCAGGAAGCGAATTTGACCATATTTTAGCTGATATGGACATAACCGACTGGATAGCGCCGAAGCTGGACGATGTCAAATATACTGCCAATATTGTAAGCGGTACGAAGTACAAAAAATTAAAGGTGTCGGTAAGCGGTACTCCTAAAGCCGCGCAGGCGGAGAAGGCTTTGCGTATTGTTATCCCGCAGGAGAATATCCGGAAGGGAAAGGCAGCTTTGACGGTAACGGACAATTCGCATTTAACGCTGGTAGTAAAGGAGCAGCCAAAGCCGGTCAAGGCGCTGATTGCCGGAAAGACAATTGCAGGTAAGGTAGGGGAAGCCTTACGGGGAACTTTTGAGATTGTACTGCTGGATGGTGAATTTGCACAGATCACACCTGATATGGATATCACCGACTGGATCACGCCGGAATTGGCGGAGGTTAAATATACAGCCAATATTGCCGAAAACAGCGGCAATCAAAAAATGAGCGTCAGCGTAAGCGGTACGCCGAAGGCAGAGCAAAGCGAAACAATGCTGCGGCTTGATATTCCCAAGGAAAATATCAAGGATGGGCAGGCAAGCTTGACGGCAGTCGCCGATCCAGAATTGAAAATAAGGATTGCGGCGGCAGATTTACCGCAGACGCCTTTGGCTCCGCATATTCCGGCGGCGCCAAATAGCGAGGGGGCAACGGAAAAGGTAGCTTCTGAAGAAAAGAAGCCGGACACCAAGACCGAAGAAAAGCAGGATGGCGCGCCGACTTCCGAAACTCAAAAATTTGAAGATGTAAAAGAAAACGCTTGGTATGCGACTTCGGTAAAATTTGTTCAGGAAAAGGGTCTGATGATGGGAACAGGAGAAAACAGCTTCAATCCGGAACAGAAAACAACGAGAGCCATGCTGACAACCCTGCTTTACCGTTTGGAGGGAAAACCGGCAGTTACAGGGGAAAGTAAATTTACGGATGTAAAGAGCGGGGACTATTTCTTTGCTCCGACTGTTTGGGCTAAGGAAAATAAGATTGTAGCCGGCTTTGAGGACCAGAGCTTTAGACCGGACAGCCCGATTACCAGAGAACAAATAGCCGTAATTTTGGCGAACTATGCCAGATTAAAAGGCTTTTATCAAGCGGAAAAGGCGAATCTAACGAGATTTGCAGACGGCGGCGCCGTATCAAAATATGCTGCCGAGGCAATGCAATGGGCGAATGCAGTCGGATTGATTCAAGGAAATGACGAAAATAAGCTTTTGCCGCAGGGAGAAGCGAGCAGAGCAGAAATAGCGGCAATCATAGAACGCTTCTATAAGAAATTTATGCAAAACAAATAATGCGCTTTTGGTAAAAGACGACACTTTCCGCCGCAGGTAGAATTTTGCTCGAGCTGACCAAAGCGTCATACAAGCTCCGCTTTTGGCGGTTTCCTGTGAGAACAGCGGGAAATGAACCGAAAGCGGAGCTTTATATTTTTTATAATAAATACATAAATATTTTAGATAGGCTTGTATAAAATTTTAATGATGTCATAAAAAAAGTGAACAAAATTTCATTTTAAGAAAACTATCTATACAAATGTTCTGAAATTTGCTAAAATGATTTCAATGAAAAATCTGCAGATATTTCAGTGACAGCGTTGCCTGACAAACGGAAGATAATCCTCAAAGTAAAATCAAGTGAGAAAAGGAGAACAATATGGCAGTAGAAATATTTAAGGAGTTTGTGAATAAATTTTTGGGACAAGCGCCTTTAATGCTGGGATTTGTGGTATTTATCGGATATTTATTGTTGAAAAAAGAATGGTATGTGGCATTATCAGGTTTTATTAAAACCTTTGTCGGTTTTAAAATACTACAGGTAGGAACCGGTGGTCTGGTATCGACCTTCCGTCCGATTATTGAGAAGCTTTCTGCTACCTATGGATTTTCTGCTAAGGTTATTGATCCGTATTTTGGACAGGCATCAGGAGAAAAGGTGCTGGATGCGATTGGCTCGCTTACCAATGTCGGATATGTTATGCTGATTGCATTTGCCTGGAATATTCTTTTGGTGGCATTTCGGAAGCAAACCAAGATCCGGACTTTGTTTATTACCGGGCATATTATGTACCAGCAGTCCGTAGTGCTTTTATGGGCGCTGTATTGGGTAATTGAAGGAGCAACGGGTGCGCCGGTGTCCATGACTTTAACCGTAGTTACCGGATTTTTACTGGGTACCTACTGGTCAGTAATGAGCAATTTAATTATTGAGCCGACGCAGGAAGTAACGGATGGAGGCGGATTTACGATCGGACACCAGCAAATGCTGGGAGCATGGTTTGCATATCGCTTAGGTAAGCATGTCGGCAACAAGAAGCATAATGTTGATCACATTGAAGCACCGGGCTTTTTCTCTATTTTCAATGATAATGTGGTTGCCAATGCTTTAATCATGACAGCGTTTGTTGGAACCATCATGGTTATTTTGGGCAAGGATGCCTTCACGGGTGTAAATGCTGATGGTGTTAAGTATGGCTATGATCAGTCTAAATATTGGTTTGGTACCTATATCTGGGAAACCACGGCATTCTTTGCTGTCTATATTACGATTGTCCTGACCGGTGTTCGTATGTTTGTAGCAGAGCTGACAACCTCGTTCCAAGGAATTTCGGATCGTCTGTTAAAGGGCTCCGTACCGGCAGTTGACTGTGCCGTTACCTTTGGCTTTTCTCCGCAGGGGCCGACCTATGGTTTTATTTTCGGCTTTCTTGGTCAGCTCTTGGCAATTTTGACGCTGGCGTTTGTAATTAAGGGCGATGTCCTGATTATTGCTGGATTTATTTGTCTGTTTTTTGACAATGGTACCTTGGCAGTCTTTGCCAATAAATCTGGCGGCAGACGGGCGGCAATGATTATTCCGTTTGTATCGGGAATTATTCAGGTGTTTGGCTCGGCGCTAGTGCTGTCGCACCTGTTGCCATCCAGTGAGCCGATGAGCAGCTTGGTAATTGGCTGGATGGGAATGTTTGACTGGGCGACGCTCTGGTCGGGAACAACAATTTTATCCAAGTGGGCAGGAATCCTCGTGCCTATCATTTTAATCCCATTGATGCTGATCATTCCCCAGCTGCAATATAAAAGGCATAAAGAAACCTATTTTACAACAATGAGAGATGAATAAAGGCAAAGAGAGGGGCATTTATGCAAAAAAAATGCCCCTTTTTCACTAGAGCGGAGAGCTCTGCCGGAAAAGCAAGCAATAGCTTGATCATGAAAACCAAAGAATCAATTTAAGAAAAGAGGGCGAAGTATGGAAGGATTTGAATTAACGACACAGCTGGTGCGATTTGAAAAATCCGCCGAGAGCTGGGAGGACGCGATTCGGATTGCAACAAAGGATTTGTTGGGAAATGGCTATATTAAGGAGTCTTATGTGGAGGGAATTATAGAATGTGTCAAGGACTTTGGTCCCTATATTGTGATTGCGCCGGATATTGCGCTGCCCCATGCCAGACCAGAGAAGGGAGCGATCAAACCGGGCTATAGCATTACTCGATTTGAAGAAGCGGTAAGCTTTGAAGAAGACGGCTCTGCGGACGCACGCCTCTTTATTTCTCTGTCCTGTGTGGAGAGCGATACGCATATTTTGGTATTGCAAGAAATCGTTGGCATCTTGTCCGACGAAGAAAAAAAGAACCGTCTGTTTGAATCGGAGAGCGCCGAGGAGATCGTTGCCATTTTTCGGCAGCAGGAGTAGGGAAAATCCGCTTAAGGCTCTGACAAGGTTTAAAGAGCCTAAAAAAAGAATAAGTAGATAAGGAAGCAAAGCTGGAACAATAAAAAAGATATGCGTCCGCTTAAGACTCCGGCAAGGCTTAAAGGGCCGAAAAAAGGAATAAGCGGATAAGAGAAGCAAAAAATGGAACCAATGAAAAGAAAGGAAGAAAAAATGAGTAAAATTGATAGTATTACCAGAGAAAGCTGGATTTTAAGCACATTTCCCGAATGGGGAACTTGGCTGAATGAGGAAATTGAGGAGGAGGTGGTGGCTCCCGGCACATTTGCCATGTGGTGGCTGGGCTGTGTTGGGCTGTGGGTAAAAACCGAGAACAACACCAATTTATGCATTGATCTATGGGTTAAAACCGGTAAGAAAAGCCGCAAAAACAAGCTGATGGCAGAGCAGCATCAGCATCAGAGAATGATTGGCTGCGTTGCTTTGCAGCCGAACCTCAGGAATGTTCCGGTGGTCATCGACCCGTTTGCGATTCGTCAGGTGGATGCTATTATGGCAACGCATGACCATGGTGACCATATTGATGAAAATGTAGCAGCGGCGGTGATGCAAAATTGTGACGAGTCCGTAAAATTCATCGGCCCTAAGACCTGCGTTGATTTATGGACAGGCTGGGGCGTACCGGCAGAGCGCTGTATCATAGTAAAGCCCGGTGATGTTATTACTGTCAAGGACACCAAGATCACAGCGGTAGAGGCGTTTGACCGCACGGAGCTGGTGACTGCGCCCAAAGGCGTGATTTTAAAGGATAAAATGCCGCAGGATATGGATGAAAGAGCGGTTAATTACGTGATTGAAACGCCGGGAGGAACGATTTACCACAGCGGAGATTCGCATCATTCCAATTATTTTGCCAAGCATGGTAATGACTTTAATATTGACGTGGCGCTGGGCGCTTATGGAGAAAATCCGCGGGCGATGACGGATAAGATTACAGCTGAGGATATCCTTAGGATGGCGGAAAATCTTAAATGTAAGGTGGTGATTCCGGTTCATCACGATATTTGGACGAATTTCTTGGCGGATCCGCGTTTGATCTTGGATATTTGGAATTTTAAGAAAAATCGTTTGAAATATCAATTTAAGCCCTATATTTGGCAGGTTGGCGGTAAATTTGTTTGGCCGAGAGATAAGGATGATCTGGAATTTATGTTTGACCGCGGTTTCCACGACGCGTTTACGATCGAACCGGATTTGCCGTTTAAGTCCTTGCTGTAAAGTGGAATAAGAGCAGAAAGCTTATTGAAGCGGCAGGGTAGGGTCAACGAGTCTGCCGCGCAAAAAAGGCGAATATCTGTCTGGCGTTAAATGCGGTTTGGGGCGCTTTTTGAGGCGAAGGCTCAAAAGCGGTGAAGGAGCTAATTGAAGGATAGGAAGAAAATGGCAAGGCTAGCGAATTCAATAGCTACTGAAAATTTATTAATGTTTCGACTTGATTGACGAGAGCAAGGACTGTGTGAAAGAAGGCGGACATCGGTTCAACCTTAAATGCGGTTTTAAGTCCTTTTCTGGGCGAAAAAACAGAGAGAGTTGAAGCAAGATACAAAAAAGTGGTAAAAAAGCCAAGCAGGAGCATGGGAAAAGCAAAAAGGAGGATTTCAATGTTAAAGGTATTAGCAGCTTGCGGGAACGGCATGGGTTCCAGCATGATCATTAAAATGAAGATTGAAAAGATTTTGAAGGAAATGGGCAAGGACTGTCAGGTTCATCATGCCAGTGTGGGCGAGGCCAAAACACAGGCCAAGGATTTTGATGTGGTCATCGTTTCGCATATGTTTGCCAAGGATTTTAGCGTACCGGCAAATGTGAAGGTGGTAGGGCTTGTCAATTTATTGGATGAGAAGGAAATTCGTACAAAACTGGAAGAAGCCTTAGGCTAAGGAGGGAATATGAAACCGAAATTACAGGTAGCCCTTGATAATACGTCATTAAAGGACGGATTGGAAGCGATCCGAGAGATCGGAGATGTGATTGATGTAATCGAAGTAGGAACCATCCTGCATGTTGCCGAAGGACTTGAGCCGGTGCGCTGCCTCAGAGCTTTGTATCCGGATAAAATCATTTTGGCGGATATCAAAGGCGCGGATGCCGGAAGTCTTCTGGCAAAGCAGTGCTTTGGCGCAGGCGCTACATGGATGACGGCGATTTGCTGTGCAGAGCTCGCCACCATGACGGGGATGCTGGATGTGGCAAAGAGTATGGACGGAGAACGCGATGTACAGATTGAGCTGTATGGCGACTGGACCTTTGAGCAGGCGCAGGCATGGAAGGATGCAGGATTAAAGCAGGTAGTGTATCATCGCTCCCGCGACGCGCAGGCGGCAGGAAAGAATTGGGGAGAGGCTGATTTTGAAAAAATCGGCAGGCTCTGTGAAATGGGATTTTTGGTTACGGTGACGGGCGGCTTGAATGTGGAAGATATTGAGCTTTTTAAGGATTATCCGATCTACTGCTTTATCGCCGGTCGGGGAATTCGCGATGCCAAATGCCCCAGAAAGGCAGCGGAGGAATTTCAGGCGACCATTGCCAAATATTGGGATTGACATATTTGTATTTTGAGCTTTGTGAAAAAGGCTGCTGCAAGGAGCTTTTCTGCAAATACCGCGTTTTGGTTTGGGCTGAAGCGGTTTTTTGGAAGCTGGCGGCAGCCTTGCAGAGCTTACGGAAATAGAAATGGATAGGAGCGTTATGAAAAAAAATCCGATCGGAATATATGAAAAGGCAATTCCGAATCATTTTGACTGGGCAGATAAAATCCGGATTGCCAAGGCGGCAGGCTTTGATTTTATAGAAATGTCGGTCGATGAGTCGGACGAACGGCTGGCAAGGCTTAAATGGAGCAAGGAAAGCAGAGTATTTTTGCGGGAGCTTCTGGCTGCGGAGAATTTTGAAATTCGTTCGATGTGCCTAAGTGCTCATCGGCGCTTTCCTTATGGCAGCAGGGATGAAGAAAAACGACAAAAGGCTTATGAAATCATGAGTGACGCGATTTGTCTTTCTAAGGAGCTGGGAATCCGCAATATTCAGCTGGCCGGTTACGACGTTTATTATGAGCCGGCGGACGAGGAAACGAAAGCCCGCTTCAAGGAAGGACTGCGCCAAGCGGCAAGAGAAGCAGCGGCGGCCAATATCATGCTGTCCATTGAAATTATGGATACCGAATTTATCGGCACCATCAGCCGATGCATGGAATATATTGACGAGATTGCTTCGCCTTGGCTGAAAATTTACCCCGATCTGGGCAATCTTTCGCGCTGGACGGATGATCCGGTCAAGGAGCTTGCTTTGGGCTGGAGGCATATTGTTGCGATTCATTTGAAGGATACGCAGCCGAATGTCTTTAAATGCGTGCCGTTTGGTCAGGGAACGGTAGACTTTGCCGGCCTGCTGGCGAAGATTAGGGAATGGCAATATGCCGGACCATTTTTAATTGAGATGTGGGCGGACAATCAAAAGCAAATTACCAAAGAGGAAGCAGCGGAGCAGATCAGGGCTGCCAGAGAGTGGCTGAGCCAAAAAGCAGGAGGGATGTTTTGATGCTTGAAAGATTAAAGGAAGAAGTTTTTTTAGCGAATTTGGAACTGAAAAAGCAGGGTTTGGTTATTTTTACTTGGGGCAATGTCAGCGCAATTGACGACAAGACCGGATATGTTGTCATTAAACCGAGCGGCGTCAGCTATGACGCAATGAAGGCCGAGGATATGGTCGTTTTGGATTTGGAAGGAAATACGATAGAGGGAAAGTATCGTCCATCGTCGGATACGCCGACGCATTTGGTGCTGTATAAAAAGTATCCGGAAATCAAAGGAATTGTGCATACTCATTCGGAATGGGCGACCTCGTGGGCTCAAGCGGGCAGAGATATTCCCTGCTACGGCACGACGCATGCCGATTATTTTTATGGAACGGTGCCATGCTGCCGAATGCTGACCAAGGCGGAGATCAATTCCGCCTATGAAAAGGAAACCGGCAATGTCATTGTAGAAACTTTGACCAATCGGAATATTAAGCCGTTGGAGGTTCCGGGGGTTATCCTGACGGGACACGGCCCCTTTACTTGGGGAAAAAATGCGGAGGAAGCCGTCCATAATGCCAAGGTGCTGGATGAGGTTGCCAAAATAGCGCTTCGCACCGAAGCGATCAATCCTCAGATTAAGCCTCTTCCGCAGGAGCTTTTGGATAAACATTATCTGCGCAAGCATGGGAAAAATGCGTATTACGGACAGCCCTGATTTAGCCGATTGAAATTAGAGCTTGGGCAAGGAAATGTCTGTATCCAGAAGGTTATGAGTCGAGAGTTGCAGCAGGCGGCGGAATCTGTCGACCGGCTGCTTTTTTATAAAAACAAAATAAAATTTCACTGCAATTTTTAATAAGGAGCGGCAATTCATGATAGCTTAGTCAGTCAATTGGATCTTTTGCCGACACTTTGTGATTATTTGGGGCTTCTGCTTCCGCCGGATATGCGGGGAAAATCCCTTCGTCCGATTTTAGAAGGAAAGCAGAGAGAGATACACCTAGCAGTAAAGCTCCGGAGGACTATATACCGGGGCATTTGCCGCCGGAAATGAAAAGACACTAAAAGTAAAAAATATGCAGAGAAGATGACGGAAATATAAGGTAAGGCAGCGACGAAAACTTTTTCAAGGCTGCCAAGACACCTAATGAGAGGATTTATGAGCAAGGATGAAGAACAGAGATTGCTGATTGATGTGGCGGAGATGTATTATCTGGAGGATAAAACGCAGAGTGAAATTGCCAAAAGTCTTTATCTCTCTCGTCCCAAGGTTTCAAGGCTGCTGAAAAAAGCAAGGGAACAAAAAATTGTTGAAATTACCATCCACTATAGGGAGGATCCCTTTCAGAAACTTAGCCGCCATTTGCGGCAAAGTTTTTCGGTTGATAAGGTGGTCATTACCAAAAGCTATGACGATGAGGAAAGGACGATTCGGGATTGCGGCAAAGCGGCTGCCGCAGAGCTGGCAAAAATCTTAAAGGATGGGATGGTACTGGGAATTTCATGGGGACGAAACATCAAAGCCATGGCAAAATATACACAAAAATCCAATTTTCGGGATATCAAGGTAGTTGAGCTTTTTGGAGATATTCAGTCCGGCAGTGATTCGGACGATGTACGCCATGCCGGGCTTCTGTTGGCGCAAAATTTGGACGCGGAGCTATATGGACTGCACTGTCCTTTGTATATCAATGATAATAAGGCCAGAGATGCCATAAAAAATACGCCGATCGTCAGAAATACGCTGAATATGATCCGCAATTGTGATGTAATTATTAGTGGAATCGGGCATATTGGCAATGCCACGTCTTTAGCGATATGGGATAACTATATTGACCCGGATATTCAGTCGCAGATTATCAGGGCCAATGGCGTCGGATTTTTATGCGCCCATTTCTTTGATCAAAATGGAGAATTTTTGGATTTGCCCATTAATCGGGAGGTGATCGGTATCGACATCGAAACGATTAAAAATAAGAAAAACATTCTAGTTGCTGCCGGCCGGCATAAAACGAGGGCGATTTCCGCTTTGTTGCGGGCCGGTCATGTGAATACTCTGGTGACCGATCAGATCAATGCTGAAAAAATATTAAGCGAGGTTTCTCTGTAAAGAGATGAGAGAATGCTTTGGCGTTAAGTGAAAAGCTTATGGCCAAAGCGTTTTTTTGAGAGAAGGATAAAATATTTTTTGAAAAAAGCCGTATAAGGCTTTTGCAAGAGGTGCGGAGGCTAGAATGCAAAGTTTTTACAAATAGCGGAGGAATATAAGGAGCAGGCGCTTTGTTGCTGAACGGAAAGCAAACCGTTTGAACTGGACAAAAGTCTGTTTGGAGTGATTTTGAGCAAGGGATAAAATGTGTTTTAAAAGAAGCTGCATAAGGCTGTTTAAGGCTCTTGCAAGAAATGTGAAGGTTGGGGCGTACTATCGGCAGGAACGGTTATAGAAATCGGAAAAAAGAAGTGATTTTTATGGTGGCTCTGTCATTTTTGAGTAAACGTTTTCTTAAAAAAGTAGGGAATTTCCCAAAAATACTAAAAATTATAAAAAAACGAGGAAGCTTATTGACAAAACGACGATGTAATGCTACTATTTTCTTGCGAAGCTTGTGCAAGGATTTGCACAGGGGTTTGCCGATTTTCATAAAACGTTTTCTTTAGGAGGGTTTCATTATGAAAAAAATCATTGCAATATGTTTATGTGTTATTATGCTCACTTCACTGTCTGCTTGCAGCGGCGGACAAAAATCGGCAGCATACCCGACAAAGGAGATTACGATGATTATTCCTTATGGAGCGGGAGGAACAACGGACGTTACCGGCAGGCAGATTGCGCTGGCGCTGGAAAAGCAATTGGGGCAAAAGATTGTAATTGTCAATCAATCCGGCGCATCCGGCTCGGTTGGAACAAAGACGGCGCTGGATGCCAAGCCGGACGGCTACACGATTCTTTATACAGCAGATTCCTTGGGAACGCAAAGGGTTATGGGAATTTCAGAATACAGCTATGGAGATTTTTCGCCGATTATGGCAGTTGTCAATGACCCCAAGGTAATTGTCGTCAATAAAAATTCAAGATACAATACCTTGGAGGATCTGCTCAACGATATGAAGGCGCGTCCGGGTAAGGTAAAGATGTCTTATACCGGTCCGGGAGGCTCGGGTCATGTGCAGGCCTTGATATACAATAAGCTGGGGCTGGATATGGCGCTGACAGCGTACAGCAGCGGAAGTGAATGCATTACGGCGGTACTGGGAGATCAGGTAGAATTTACAAATTCCAATTATTCGACAGTAACCGGATATCTGGAAAGCGGAGATTTGAAGCTGCTGGGAATATCGGCGAAGGAAAGGATTGAAAAGTATCCGGAGGTACCGACTTTGGTCGATGTGATTCCAGAATCGGAGGAATATTTGAATATGCCGTTTTCGCCGCTTAGCCTAGTGGTTGATAAGGATTGCCCGGAGGAAGTAAAGACAACACTTCGGAAGGCGGCACTGGAGGCGGTGAAAGATGAAAAATGGCAGGAGTTTGTAAAGCAGAACAATTTAGAGGAACTGTATGTGAAGTATCCTGAACTGACGGATATTGAGAATTTTTATCGGGAATGGGAATCGGTGGTTTGCTGGCTTTTATGGGATGCAGGAGCGGCGAAAAACGATCCGTCGCAATATGGCATTGTAAAGCCTTAAGCGAGATACTAATAAAATGCCTTCATAGGTAAGAAGGGATGGAGAAGAGAATGAAAGCAAAAAATGAACCAAGGAAAAAAAGCAGAGAGGGCGAAATTCAGAGCCTGATCTTTTTGGGAATCGGCGTTTTACTGATGATTTATTCCCTGTATAATCATAGTCATGCCAATATTGACTGGATCATGTCGCCATACCTGTTTCCTTTGTTGATCTCGGTCTTTTTGATTTTGCTTTCAATCAGCCTAGCACTTGAGATCAGAAAGACAGATAGAAAGGAGAATACCGCACCGGAAGGGATTGGCAATATAAACAGAAGAAAATTGCTGATTTCGATTGCAGCGATCTTTTTATATTATATTGCGATGCCCTACATCGGCTTTCTCCTGTCAAGCATCGTGTTTTTAACAGCTATGCTCTGGATGATGGGAGAAAGGCGCTGGCGGATGATTCTTCTGCTTTCGGTGGGAACAAGCTTTATTCTCTATGGTATATTTCATGAGCTGCTCAATGTTATGCTGCCGTAAAAAGGAGAAAGACAATGGGAATTTTAGATGTACTTGCATACTTTATTAATCCGGAATTTGTACTTTTTGTGTTTTTCGGCGCATTGACCGGATTGCTGGTTGGCGCGATTCCGGGGCTTTCTGTGACTATGGCGACGGCGCTGCTGGTTTCGGTGACTTATACATGGAACACCTCAAATGCCTTGGCGATGATTATGGGAGTCTATGTGGTCGGCGTTTTTTCCGGCGCGATTTCGGCGATCTTAATCAATATTCCCGGCGCGCCGGCTTCAGTGGTTACTACTTTGGACGGATATCCGCTGGCAAAGCAGGGCAGAGCCTATACAGCGCTAAAATATGCAACGATTTACTCTTTTATCGGTACCTTGTTCAGCTTTATCATATTGTGGGCGCTGGCCAAGCCGATTGCAGCAATTACTTTGAAATTTACGCCAATGGATTATTTTTTGCTGGCGCTGTTCGGGCTTGCTACGGTTGGCTCTTTGACGGCCAAAAGCTTTTCTAAGGGCTTAATCAGCGCGGGAATTGGATTGATTATCAGTATGATCGGCATGGACTCGGTTATGGGAATTCCCAAGCTGACCTTTGGGATTGCCGATTTGCGCTCAGGAGTTGCTATTGTGCCTGTGCTGGTTGGACTTTTCGGCATGGCGGAGGTGCTGACGGTCATTGCCGAGGGCGGAGTAGACGGACAGATTTTGGAAGTAAAAAAAGAAGTGGTAAAAATAAAGGATGTTTTAAAGCATTTCTGGATATCCATGTATTACTGCGTGATTGGTACCTTGATCGGAGCCTTGCCCGGAGCGGGAGGGCCGGTAGCTTCCTTTATTGCTTACAGTCAAGCGACCAAGATAGAAAAAAAGCCGACTGCTCCCTTTGGCGAGGGGGCGGTAGAAGGGATTGTTGCCAGTGAAGCAGCCAATAACGCGGTGATTGGCGGAGCGCTGATTCCGCTGCTGACTCTGGCGATTCCGGGCGACGCGGTAACGGCGGTTATGCTGTCAGTCTTTTATGTGCATGGCTTACAGCCAGGGCCGATGTTTATCAAGACCAATCCGGCGATGTTTGCTTCAATTTTGGCGGGGGGATTGATTGCCTGCGTTTTCTTGCTGCTGCTGGGGCTGGGGCTGGGGCCGCGGCTCAGCAAATTGATATCCATTCCCAAAAAGGTGCTTTTGCCGGTGGTTATCGTTCTTTGCGTTATTGGCTCCTTTGCTGGAAACAATCGGATGTTCGATGTGCTGCTGATGCTGGTGTTTGGTATTATCGGGTTCTTTATGCGAAAATATGGCTATTCCATTGCCTCCATGACCTTGGCCGTGGTGCTGGGCGGCATGATGGACGCCAATTTCCGCAGAGCAGTTTCGCTGGCTGCTTCTGAGGAAAATAAGCTTATGGCGTTGTTTGGCCGGCCAATTTCGGCAATATTGCTGGCATTTACAGTGATTACGATTGTTATGAATATTCCAGCAGTAAAAAGAAAATTAAAACCGAAGACATAGCCTTTGCCCGCTGCGCCGACAGGTATCAAAATACCTTGATAAAAAGCGCCGAGCAGAAGGGAATTTTCTTACATAAGGAAAGGAAGGCAGCACTTTTAAAGGAAAAGGAATATGCCTAGGAAGGGAAGCGGACTGACGAAGCAGGCTTTATTAAAAGAATGGCAGCAAGGTAAAAAGCACTAAATGGAAGGAATTTTCCATATAAAAAAAGACAGCATTTTTTATAAAAATATGATCAGAAAGGGAGAAAATATGTTTGCGGAAATTATGAAAAAAAATTTAAATGGCAGGATATTGGTTCCCGGCTCTAAAAGCCATACCATTCGGGCGGTGCTTTTAGCGGCACTGGCAGAGGGAACGACGATTATTGAGAACCCGCTGCCAAGCTTGGATTGCTTAAGTGCGGCAGAAGCAGCGAAAGCCTTGGGCGCCAAGGTGGATATAGAGGAAAATCGCTGGATTGTAGAAGGAACAGGCGGAAAGCCGCAGCTTCCAGAGAATGTAATTGATACCGGAAATTCCGGAACGGCAACGTATTTTATTATGGGAATTGTCAGCTTGTTGGACGGAATTACGGTTATTACCGGTGACGCTCAAATCAGAAGCCGTCCGGTTTTGGAACTGGTGAAAGGGCTGCGCGCTTTGGGGGCAAGAGCCGAGCTGACAAGCGAGGACAGAGTAGCTCCGCCTGTTATTATCAAAGGGCCGATCCACGGCGGAACGGTTCATATGTCGGGATTTAGCTCGCAATTTACCTCGGCGATTCTCTTGGCAGCTGGACTGGTAGACGGAGAAATAGAGATTTTGATTGAGAAGCCTTTGGAAAAGCCCTATCTGCAAATGACAGTTGACTGGGTCAGAAAATTTGGCGGAGAGCTGGAGGCGAAGGAGGACTATAAGCATTTTATTGTTAGAGGCCCCCAAAAATATCGTGCCTGCAAAGCGGTAGTTCCGGCGGATTGGAGCGGAGCGGCGTTTCCTTTAGTGGCTGCGGTCATTACGGATTCCACGGTGGTCATGCCAGCCATTGATGTTGAGGATTGTCAGGGAGATAAGGAGGTTCTGAAAATCCTATTGGAAATGGGAGCGGATATTACGGTGGATAAGGAAAATATGACGATAACGGTCAGAGGCGGGAGGCCCTTGAAGGCAAAGCCGGTAATTGATTTGAGTGATATTCCCGACAGCTTGCCGGCTCTATCTGTCTGCGCCTGCTTTGCCGAAGGGGAAACTCGCTTTACGGGCCTTGCGCATGTCCGAGTAAAGGAAACAGATCGGGTGGCGGTCATGCATGAGATGCTAAAAAAATGCGGAGCGGATGTTGAAATAACCGCCGATACGATGACAATCAGAGGAGGGAGGCTGCTTTGCGGAAATGAGATTGACAGCCGCCATGATCACAGAATCGCTATGGCAATGATGGTGTGCGGACTGGCTTCGAGCGGCAGGATGCTGGTAAAAAATGCAGAGTGCGCATCCGTTTCTTTTCCGAAATTTTTTGAGCTGATGAATCAAATGGGAGCGGAAATCAAAATATATGAGTAGGTCAAAAATTACCATTCGAGAGGTTGCAGAGAGGGCGGAGGTTTCTATTGCCACGGTATCGCGCGTCCTAAACGGGGAAAAAAGTGTTGATCCCGATTTGCAGGAGCGAGTAGAGGCGGCGATTCTTGCGCTGAATTATATTCCCAATGTCAATGCCCGAAATATTCGCAGCAGAAAAAGCGCCGGTATTGGAGTGATTATTCCGGATGCGGGAGATGATTTTTTTTCCAAGGTGCTAGCGGGTGTTTTGGAGGAGGCGGAAATTTGCGACAGAAATGTTATAACCTTTAGCTGCCACGGAAAAACCGGTTGGGAATGGAAATGCTTGCAGCAGGCGGCAAGGGCGGGTGTGGATTCTCTGCTTTATTGCCCGCAGGGAGAGCTAAATCCCTATGATATTTATCGGCTTTTTGATAAGGAAATGCCATTGGTGATTTTGTATCGTCGGGATATTTTAAAGGATGTGCCGCATATTTACCATGATAATGTCAAGGGAGGGTATATTGCAGCAAAATATTTGCTTTTGCAGGGCAGGCGCAGGATTGCTTTTCTGGCTTCGGCATGGGGAAATCCGTTTCCGGATGCCGAAGCCCTGCTTCAAGCCTCGGAAAGCCGGATCACAGGAGCTTTTTCTGCGACGGATCGTTTAAGGGGCTATTGTCGGGCGCTGGAAGAATTTGGTGTTCCCTTGGATCTGGAATTGATTCGCTTAAGTGATTTTGGGTATGATAGCGGCTATCACGCAGGGAAAAAGCTGATGTCCTCGTTGGTGGAATTTGACGCGATGATTGCCGGCAACGATTTGCTGGCGGCAGGTGCTATGCAGGCATTATCCGAGCAGAACATAAAAATTCCGGAAAGAGTTTCCATCATTGGCTTTGATGATTCGATTTATGCGAAAATCGCAATTCCCAATTTGACTTCTGTTAAGCAGCGTCCTTTTTTGGTCGGAAAACAGGCGATTCAAATGCTGCTGGAGTTGCAGGAAGGAAAGGCGGTAGAGAATCGAGTGATTGATGTGGAGCTGATTGTCAGAGATTCTACTTCGCAGAAGGAAAGCCTTTGAAAGCGGGGGAAATGGTAGCGAAAAGGCGAAGAAATATTTAGCCGGCAGCAAGCAGGCTCTGATATTGCAAAAGTCCGCGGTAGTGGCGCGGCTTTTGGAGGGGGATGTGAGCGAAGTGTCAGAGCTTTTGCTTGACAGAGGGAAAGCCTTTGAAAGTGACGGAAATAGATATGGCGAAAAGGCGAAGAAATATTTAGCCGGCAGTAAGTAGGGTCTGATATTGCAAAAATCCGCGGCAGCGACGCGGTTTTTGGAGGGGGATGTGAGCGGAGTGTCAGAGATTTTGTTTGGCAGAGGGAAAAGATTAATAGAGAAATGGGAAGAGATTCCGCTTTAAAAGAGCGATAACCATTGTAGGAAGGCTTTGTTGGAATTGAGGAAAGAGAAAAAATGCAAAAACTGATGTTATTTATGGGAATAGAAAAAAGCAGGAAGTGGTGTGTTAAATTTATTATTTCCCTGCTTTTTTCTGCTTTAATTATTATATTTCGTCCCTTGGGACTGGATTTTCGTCAATCGCTGATAACGGCGGTTCTGCTGCTTACTATCATTTGGTGGTCTGCATCGGTGCTTGGGAAAATTCCAGCCTCTTTGTTTTTGCTGGCGGCCTTTTCCTTGCTTCGGGCGGCGCCTTTGCCGGTGATTTTTTCATTTCCCCTGTCGGACACCTTTCTTTTGATTGTGCTGACCTATATTTTTTCACAGGGGATTGTCAATTCCGGGCTGATTGAAAAAATAATAAAGCCCTTGCTCTTTCGTTGGTGCAAAACGCCGCTGCGTATTCTTGCAGCAATTATTTTTTTGTTTGCCGCAACGATTTATATCATTCCCCAGCCTTTAGCGCGGCTGATTATTATCAGTAACATTGTGGACGCATTTTTAAAAGAAACGGATTTGAAGAAGGAAACGAAGAGCATATTAATGTACGCCGCCTTTGCTTTTTATACTCTGATTAATATTTCTCTGCTGGATGCCGATCTGATTATGAATCGGGCGGCGGTTGCATTTGGCGGACAGGAAATAACCAATTGGCAATGGGCAAAATATATGCTGGTACCGAGTGTTTTTTATGGAGCCACGGTAGTTTCTGCGGTCATTTTTTTCTTTAAGAAGGAATTGTGGAACATTCGGGTCGGCTCGCTTAAAAGGCTTGACGCTGCTCCGCAGGCGCTAAACACTAGGGAAAAAGCACTATTGATAATAATTCTGACAACCGTTTTACTGTGGATGACGGCAGAAATTCATCAAATCCCGCCGCTGGCGGTAACGGTGGCGGCAACGCTCATTTTCTATGTGATGGGAGCGATAAAGCGCAAGGATTTTTTAGCGATCGACGGAACAACCTTGATTTTTTTGACAGCGGCTTTTTCCATTGGCGGCGCGATGAAGGGCAGCGGGGTGGCGGACAGGCTTTTTGGAATGGTTCGTTTTCTGTTTCCTGCGGAGTTTGGCGTAGGCTATCTGTTGACCGTGGCTTTGGTCGGCATGCTGATGCATATGATTTTGGGAAGTAATGTTACGACGCTATCGGTGGTTATGCCGGGGCTTTTGGTATTGAGCGAGGGACTTTTATCTGGCGAAATGCTGGTGTATATTTTGGTGGTGACAGTTTCCTTCCATGCGATTTTGCCGTTTCACAATGTGGCAATCATGATCGGCAGCAGCAAGGGTTATTATCCGACCAGCTATGTGACGAAGGTAGGGCTTTTGGTAACGCCGCTGGTATTTTTGGCGCTTCTATGCTTTTATTACCCTTGGTGGCGATTTTTGGGGCTGGGATAAAAGGGGAATTTTTTGTAAAGGGACTTTCCGGCAGAGAACTGGCCGAAATGGAGAGCGCGTGAGGAAATACTGTTTTAAGGAATTGTGGGCTTTGGCCGTAAGCAGGAAGGGGTATGAAAGATTTGCTTGACGGTAAATAGATTTTTTAGTTATAATATAAAAATAAGGAATAAGGGGCTGCTGGGGAGCCTCTTTCCTGCTTATTATAACAAAGTATAGACAGAGAGGAGCAGCCATGAAACATGAATTAATCATAGTGTTGGATTTTGGCGGGCAGTATAATCAACTGATTGCCAGAAGAGTAAGGGATGCCGGTGTTTTCTGCGAGGTATTGCCTTACGATACCCCGATGGAGAAAATCAAAGAACGTAAGCCGAAGGGGATTATTTTTACCGGAGGGCCCAGTGTGGTGACAGAGGAGAATGCTCCAAGGGTGGAGGCTGCGCTTTTTTCTGCGGGGATACCGATCTTGGGCATTTGCTACGGCTGCCAGCTGATGGGATATATTTTGGGCGGCAAGGTAGCTAAGGCGCAGCAAAGGGAATATGGCAAGACGGATTTGAAGATCAGTTTTTCCGGCAGTGCCTTGTTTGCCGGCGTCAGTGCAAATACCAGCAGCTGGATGAGCCATACTTATTTTATCAGCGAAGCTCCGGCGGACTTTATGATAACGGCAGCTACGGATACCTGTCCGGTGGCAGCCATGGAAAATGCGTCGAAGAAGCTTTATGGCGTGCAATTTCATCCGGAGGTGGTGCATACACCTGAGGGGCAGAAGATGCTGGAGAACTTTTTGTTCGGCGTGTGCGGCTGTGCCGGTGACTGGACGATGAAGGAAATTGCGGCGGAGCAGATTGAGGCCTTAAAGCAAAAAATTGGGGATAAAAAGGTACTGCTGGCGTTGTCGGGCGGGGTGGACTCCTCGGTGGCCGGCGTTTTGCTGCATAAGGCGGTCGGTAAGCAATTGACCTGTATTTTTGTGGATCATGGTCTGATGCGCAAAAATGAAGGTGATGAGGTAGAAAGCGTATTTAAAAAGCAGTTTGATATGAATCTCATAAGGGTTAATGCAGAGGAGCGCTTTTTGGGAAGGCTTGCCGGAGTAACCGATCCGGAGAAAAAGCGGAAGATCATCGGCGAGGAATTTATTCGAGTATTTGAAGAAGAAGCAAAAAAAATCGGCGCTGTGGACTTTTTAGCGCAGGGCACGATTTATCCGGATGTGATTGAAAGCGGCACCAAGGATGCTGCCGTAATTAAGTCGCATCACAATGTCGGCGGGCTTCCCGATCATGTTGATTTTAAGGAGATTGTCGAGCCGCTGCGGGATTTGTTTAAGGACGAGGTGCGTCAGCTGGGAAGGGAGCTGGGAATTCCGGAGTTTCTAGTATCTAGGCAGCCGTTCCCGGGACCTGGTCTGGCGGTGCGGGTGATCGGCGAAGTGACCAAGCACAAGCTGGATATTCTAAGGGACGCGGATTTTATTTTCCGTGAAGAGCTTGAAAAATCGGAGCTTAGAAATACGATTGGTCAATACTTTGCCGTTTTGACTGATTTGCGCAGCGTGGGCGTGATGGGCGATGAGAGAACCTATCACTACACCTTGGCGCTTCGCTCCGTGGATACCTCCGACTTTATGACAGCGGACTGGACGCGGATTCCGCATGACATCCTGGCAAGAGTGAGCAACCGGATTGTCAATGAGGTCAAGGAGGTCAATCGCATAGTGTATGATATTACAAGCAAGCCCCCGGCAACGATTGAGTGGGAATAGTTAAAAACAGGCTCTAAAGCCTTGTAAATAGTCGTTTTGTGAGCAGTGTGCTTGCTGCTTGCAAATTTTAGAAATTGGTCACCTGAAGAGTATTTTTTCGGGTGATTTTTTGTATTTTAAAATGCTACAGGAGCTTTCCCGTAGCATTTTTTCTTATAGCAAATTATTTTCTTTCAAATACTCAATTCTCTTTTTAGAATTTCATCTCTTGAAAGTTCCTCAAACTCTTTCTGTGTTAATGGGAGAGAATAATATTCTACAGACTTATTTTTCATAGAATTAAATTGTTCTTTTGTAATAGAGTAAGACTCCAAGTCAAACAGATTATCAGACAATTCTTTTAGAATATTACATACGTCAGCATTAAAAGTGTGTTCTTTATCATTACCATAGAACACAAGCTTAACATTCCATTTATTTTCATCGGTTTCAATGT
>JBGZBY010000126.1:0-8530 GCA_041844915.1 Eubacteriales bacterium | reverse complement strand
GAGATTGCTTTTGCCCTGATGGATAAGCTGGAAGCGGTCAATGCCGCGCATGAGGGCGTATATGTGGAAAGAACGGCAAATCGCTATCTGCTTCATGCTCAGGTGGGAGCCAGCCTGCATGAGGAGGACAGGAACAATACGCCGGCACATCGCATCAGAGTAGGGGAAGAACCGGCACTGCTTGCCCATTTAAAGCAGTCGGCGCCGTTTCACCGCTATTTTCCGTCCGGTACGGGCGACCTGTTTGCCTTTGATCAGACCTATGTCGATCATCTGGATGCGGTGGTCGATATCATTGACGGTGCATTTGCTTTGAATTATCGCTATATTACGACCTATTTAAAGAATACCGATCTGATTCGGGTGACTGGCTATCTGGTGAAAAAGAGCGAGGTTGCCAAAGCTCGGGCAGGGCAGGCGGTCTTGCAGGATACGACTTGGTTTGGCTCGGGCACGGATGAAAATGCCCATGTATTTGACCGCAGCCTTAGAAAGGAAGAGGAGGCCGTTTTTTAGGCTTGGATTTTAGAAAGGTCTGCCGCTTTTGCTCCGACGAGCAAAGCGGCAGCTGCCCAAACATCAGCACAAGTAAAATAAAAGCTTTTTGACAAAAGCAAAGGGGATAGGTTTGGGCGAATAAGCCGGAATAGGAAAGAGAGGAAGCATGGCGGATTTATCACAGATTTTTTTGCCGGTGCAGAGAATTATCCCCTTTTCCAATGTGGAGGGGAGCGGCAATCGCACCAGTATTTTTTTGCAGGGCTGCAATATCAACTGTCTGTATTGCCATAATCCGGAAACAATTCCGATGACCTCGCCGACGGCGCGTATTTTTTCGCTGGAACAGCTTTTGCACGAGATTCGGGCGTCCATGCCCTTTATTCGCGGGATTACCGTTTCCGGCGGAGAGCCGACAATCCATGCCAAGGAATTAACGATTTTATTTCAGGAGGTTCACGATTTGGGACTGACCTGCTATCTGGACAGCAATGGCTTTTTTCCCTATGAGGAAATTTTGCCGCTGATTGCCGAAACCGACCGCTTTTTATTTGATATCAAGGGGATGGGCGAAGGGCTGGCGCCGCTTTGCTTGGCCGCTAGGCGGGCGGCGGGCGGCTTTGAGGAAGCAAGGCCGGATATGGCGGAGAGCCGATCAGTAAGTCTGCCGCTGCTTTCAGAGCGGCGAGAAGCCGAAAATCTGACAGGAAATGCCGGGGAGGAGATTTTTTCCCGCCCTTGGGAAAATTTGCGAAGGCTTTTGCTATTGGGTAAGGTGGAGGAGGTTCGGCTTGTCTATATCAAAGGCTTTTATGAAGAAAAAGACATTATCCGGCAGATTGCGAACTGCCTAAGGGATTATCCGGAGGTGCTGTTTAAGCTGATTCGAGTTCATGCCAAGGGAGCCAGAAGCCCCAAGCATATCGCGCAGAATATGCCGATGCGGCAGGAGGCCGAGGCGCTGGCTGCCTTTGCCGAAGAATTGGGTCTGTACAAACAGCAGCTGATTTTGTAATGTTCCGGCTTCGGAACGGCGATTTTATTTCGCCAGAGGAGGCCATCCATTTTTATGAAAATATGAAAAAAAGATGGCCCTCAGCCGTAGATTTATTGTATTAGGAATTGAAAAGGTTCATTATTTTTTTGGATTTTCACAAGACTTTCATCAAAGAGCGCAAATCAAAGAAGCTTACAATATTCTTCCTAGGGGCGCAAGTGGTTTTGCGGAGGTTTGAAAAAATGGAAATAAATTAACCTGCTTGGCTTTCCATGCCGATTACAACAGTTTTTTTGGAATTTATTTGTGCCTAAAGGGGCGGATATTTTTGGAAAAATCAAAAAAGAAGTATGGAAAAGCAAAGATAACTTACAGACCTTCTTTTGTTTGCTAAAGAATTTTTGGTTAACTGCTTTGCCGGAAAGGAAGATTTTCCGCAGTCGGCGGAGTACGGAAGGTTGGGTCAAGGCTTTGTAGTTTCTTGGCAGATTAAGAAGCATGCAAAGCAAATGCAAAGGGGTAGAAGATGGATTATATTATTGAAATGCTGGGAATTACCAAGGATTTCCCCGGGATTCGGGCAAATGACGATATTACCTTACAGCTTCGTAAGGGCGAGATCCATGCGCTTTTGGGGGAAAATGGAGCGGGAAAGTCCACGCTGATGAGTATTTTGTTTGGGCTTTACCAGCCGGACAAGGGAAAAATCAAGGTGGCCGGAAGGGAAGTGAAGATTACCGATCCGAATGTGGCGACCGCGCAGGGCATTGGTATGGTGCATCAGCACTTTAAGCTGGTGGAAAACTTTACAGTAACGGAGAATATCGTGCTGGGCGTGGAACCGAAAAAGGCCTTCGGCTTTTTGGATATGCCTGCCGCTCGAAAGAAGGTAAAGCAAATCAGCGAGCAATATGGGCTAGAGGTTGATCCGGATGCCAAGATCATGGATATTTCGGTGGGAATGCAGCAAAGGGTTGAGATATTAAAAATGCTTTATCGCCATGCCGAAATTTTGATTTTAGATGAACCGACGGCGGTTCTGACGCCGCAGGAGATCAGGGAGCTGATCAAGATTATGCAGCGCTTGATTTCCGAGGGCAAGTCCATTCTTCTGATTACACATAAGCTGGCAGAAATCAAGGCGGTTGCCGATCGCTGCACCGTTCTGCGTAAGGGCAAATATATCGGTACAATCGATGTCAAGGAAACCAGCGAGGAAAAAATGGCGGAAATGATGGTCGGCAGAGAGGTTTCCTTCAAGGTGGATAAAAAGCCGGCAGAGCCATTGGAGGTAGTGCTTTCCATTAAAAATTTAAATGTAAAAAGCAATCGCAATTTGCCGGCAGTGAAAAACCTCAGCTTAGAGGTGAAGAAGGGCGAAATCTTCTGCTTGGCGGGAATTGACGGGAACGGGCAAATGGAGCTGATCGAGGCGATTACGGGACTGCGTAAGGCGGAAAGCGGCAGCATTTATTTTAAGGGCAAGGATATCACTAGGGAGCCTATCCGCAAGCGGACGCTGGAGGGCATTGGACATATTCCGGAGGATCGCCATAAGCACGGACTGGTGCTGGATTTTACGCTGGAGGAAAATATGGCCTTACAGACCTATTTTATGGAGCCGCTGGCAAAAAAAGGTTTGATTCAGTTTGAACCGCGCAGGGAGATGTCGGATCGGCTGATTGAGGAATTTGACGTGCGTTCCGGTATGGGCAGTGAAACAAAGGTTCGGTCGATGAGCGGCGGCAACCAGCAAAAGGCCATTATTGCCAGAGAGGTCAGCCGGTCGCCGGAGCTTTTGATTGCCGCACAGCCGACCAGAGGATTGGATGTTGGGGCGATTGAATATATTCATGAACGGCTGGTTCGGGAAAGAGATAAGGGACATGCGGTCTTTTTGATGTCGCTGGAGCTGGACGAGGTACTCAACGTGGCAGATCGGATTGCGGTCATCCATGGCGGGGAACTGGTCGGAACGGTATTTGCCGATCAGACCGATGAAAATGAATTGGGTCTGATGATGGCAGGCAAGCGCAGAGAGGAGAGTCAAAATGGAAAATAAATCCAGTACCAAGAGCTTAAACCGGTGGATGCCGGTGATTGCCGTTTTGCTTGGATTTTTACTTGGGGCATTGATTATGCTGATTACCGGAGAAAATCCACTGATTCTTTTTAAATCTGTAGTTCGGGCGGTCTTGGGAATCAATTTGGACAAAGCCGTCAACGAAAAGGGCTGGTTCTCCATTCGGACCTTTGCAACTTATTTTGTATATGTAATGCCGATCGTATTGACAGGCTTGTCGGTGGCCTTTGCCTTTCGCACCGGTCTTTTTAACATCGGAGCAGAAGGACAGGTGCTGGTCGGCTCGATGATGGCAGCAGTAATCGGAGTGCTGTTTGACGGACCAAAGATTATTCTGCTTCCGGCAGTGGTTTTAAGCGGTGCCCTAGCGGGCGCGCTGTGGGGCTTTATTGCCGGTTATCTGAAAGCAAAATACAATGTGCATGAGGTGGTAATAACCATCATGCTCAATTACAGCGCCAGATATTTGGCCAACTATGTGCAGAAGTTGCTGCCCGGCTCTAAGCCGCATGAAACGGTGGCGCTCAACAGCGGAGCTCTTTTGCAGAGCGAATTTTTATCCGGAGTGACGGAGGGTTCCAAATTCCACTGGGGCTTTATCATAGTGATTATTGCGGTCATTTTGTTTGGCTATATTATTAATAAGACAACTTTTGGCTATGAGCTGAAGGCGGTCGGCTACAATCCTTTTGCGGCCGAGTATGCCGGTATGAAGGTCAAGCGTAACGCGGCGCTGTCCATGGCAATCGCCGGAGCCTTCTCTGGTCTTGCCGGTGTAATCATCGTATCGGGAACCTTTGGCAAGGGCAGAATTTTGGCGGCGTTTGAAAATTATGGCTTTGACGGGATTGCTGTGGCTTTGATCGGCGGCAATACGGGCATCGGCTCTTTGTTTAGCGGAATGCTGCTGGCGGCGCTAAAGGCAGCGCAGCCGATTATGAGCGGACAGGGTGTGCCGGATGCTATCGCCGTTATTATTTCGGCGTCCATCATCGTCTTTGTAGCAATGAAAACAGGTCTGATCGAAATGTTTCAAAAATTAAGGAGGGCAAAATAATGGATTTATTGGCATCAATTATTCAGGCGACCCTTATTTACGGAACTCCGATCATTATTGCCGGTATCGGCGGGCTTTTTTCGGAGCGTTCGGGTGTAGTCAATATTGCTTTAGAGGGAATTATGATGATTGGCGGTTTTACCGCAGCGACGATTATTTATTTTCTGGAGCCTTTTACCGATTTTGCGCCGTGGATTTCTGTTTTGTGCGGAGCGTTGGCGGGACTTTTGATTTCGGTACTGCATGCTTATTTGAGTATCAATCTGCGTTCGGATCAAACGATTTCTGGTACAGCAATCAATATCTTTGCCGGCGGAATTACAGTTTATTTGGCGGGGATTATCTTTAACCAGCAGAGGACGGAGGCTTTCAGCAAGGGCTTTTTAAAAGCGCCGGTTCCGGTGCTTCATAAGCTTCCGATTCTGGGAGATTTTTTCTTCAACAATGTGTATCCGACCGTTTATGTGGCGATTGCCATTGTGGCTTTTTCGTGGTACCTGCTGTATAAAACAGCCTTTGGCTTAAGACTGCGGGGAACAGGTGAAAATCCGCAGGCGATTGACAGCCTGGGGATCAATGTTTATAAAATGCGGTATATCGGCGTGCTGACTTCCGGCTTTTTGGCGGGTTTGGCGGGAGGTATTATGATTTTGACGCAGACGACCCAGTATACCATTACTGGTATTCACGGAACCGGTTTTATTGCGTTGGCAGCGTTGATTTTCGGAAAATGGAAGCCATTTGGTGTTTTGGGAGCCAGCTTGTTCTTTGCCTTTGCGCAGATTCTTAGCGTGTATGCGGATTCGCTGGGTATGGCTTTGGGGCTGCCGATTCTTGGTCAGCTGCCCAAGGAGCTTTATGACGCGATTCCGTACCTGCTGACGATTGTTGCTTTGATTTTGTTCAGCGGTCGGTCGGTCGGGCCGAAAGCAGCGGGAGAGCCGTATGACAAGGGCAAGAGATAGCCTCGCCTATTTTTACGGGGAATGCGGCAACCGGCGTGGAAAAGGCTTGAAAAGAGGATGGCATGCCTTGACTTATTTGCGCCAAAGCAGCACTTAAAGGAACTACAAAGGAAAAATGAAATTTTGCAGATAGAAATATCGGCAGAGAAATATTAAAAGCCAAAAGGAATCTTTCGGAAGGAATAAAGAGGGATTCCTTTTTGGCCTATTTGCGCCAAAGCGGCACTTAAAGGAACCACAAATGAAAAATAAAATTTTGCGTATAGAAATATCGGCAGGGAATTTTTAAGAGCTAAAAGGAATCTTTCAAAAAGGGAAAAAGAGAGATTCCTTTTGGCTTATTTGCGTCAAAGCGGTACTTAAAAGAATTAGGCTTGAGATATAATAGGAATACAGAGAGAAAAGCCAGATAAATAGGAGCTTTCAGCACTGTATCCTTCGCCACCGGCCAGCTGATGTAATATTCACCAAAATGAATTATGCTGTACCTGCTTTTGATTTGAAGAATTTTCGGCTAATGAGGAGAGGGTAAAGTTATGAATAACAAATTATGGTTATAAAATTAAACAAAAATATGTTATAATACTAAAGATATTGAGTGAAATAAATTAGAAGTTATGGAGGTGGTAGCATGAAAAGAATGAACAAAATTAGTTTGTTGTCATTATTTATACTGCTTATTTCGTTTATCATTATCAGATACGCATTATTTGAAATACATGGGATGAAACAAATTCCTTTTATATTGTTTTTGCCCATTTTTTTAGCGATGATTATTTTTTGCTTCACTAAATTGAAAATAATACCATTTGTATTTGCCGTTTCCTATCCGATCGGATTTGTATTGGGAAATATGTTTCAAACATATGGTGTTGATGCCGGTGGTGGATCTACAAGTAATATGTGGATAATATGGACGAGTGTCATCATTGCAATGATTGTTATTTCCGTGATAGTAGAATCAATAAATAGAAACAAGTCAAAAAATTAGAACACAAATCTTGGCTTGTAGGGATAGGTAAATTAGAAGTTCTGGAGGAAGGGTAATGGTCGAAAAAGTTGAATTCACAAATATGTGTATGATTCAAAATAAAAATAAGGTTCTTGTTATAAATAGAAAAGCCAAAGATTGGCCGGGAATAACTTTTCCAGGAGGACATGTGGAATTAGGTGAATCATTTACCGATGCTGTTATCCGTGAAATTAAAGAAGAAACGGGATTATTCATTTCTTCACCTCAACTCTGCGGAATTAAAGACTGGACGGAAAATGGTGTGAGATATGTAGTTCTATTCTATAAAACAAGTCATTTTGAAGGCGAACTGCAATCCTCAGATGAGGGAGAGGTGAGCTGGGAAGAAATTGAAAATCTTCCCAATCTAGAATTATCATTGGATATGATGGATATGCTTCGTGTATTTACTGATGACAACTTAAGTGAATTTTTTTATCATTTAGATGGCAATGAGTGGGTTTATGATCTAAAGTAACGATATAACTCCCAGCTTGCAGGGATTGGTAAATTAGAATTTGTATTACTGATTACATAAGGGAGAAGGATAATGGCTATCACATTAAAGAAAGTAATGAGAGAAGATATAGAAACATTATGGAAAATGCAAGTAGAGGCATTTGCAGAGCTTTTAGATAAATATCAAGATTTCGATATGAGTCCAGCAAACGAAAGTTTAGAAAAAATAATCGCTAAAATTGAACAGCCTTGGACAACTTATTATTATATTGTTGAGAACGATATAGTTGTTGGCGGAGTACGAATAGTTAATAAAAACGATGGAAGTAGAAAAAGAATTTCGCCAATTTGGATTATGGGTGAATTTCGGAATAAAGGATATGCTCAACAAGCAATGATTGAACTTGAAAACATATATGGCCCTGACCATTGGTGTCTTGATACAATTTTACAAGAAAAAGGAAATCTACATCTATATGAGAAAATGGGATATGTTCAAACTGGAAAGGCTGAGCATATAAACGAAAAAATGGATATAGTATTCTATAAAAAAAATTGACAAATCAATTAGATAAATAAATCCCAGTTTGGCGGGGAGTCTGAGTACACTACTGTACCGATAAACTTCGGGCTACCACCAACAAAATCCTGCCACTTCGTGCCAGTCGTGCTTCGCACTTGTGATTTTGTTGGTGAAGCGTCGCAAAATGTAAATGTCTGCTTCGCAGCCGCTTCCATTTTGCTTGCACGCTTCAAATCCCAGTTTATCGAATTCGATTGAATATATTGTCAGAATAGGAGAAGAAAGATGTTATTGATGGCAATAAAAGAAAATGTGGATTGGTTGCTATCACAATGATAACAATTTTTAATCAGACAAGTGTAGTCAATGTAAATGCTGCACAGGCAAATGAAGAATTCAAAACTATAGGTTATCAAAAGTTTAATCGTTCTTTATGTCAGTATATGGAGAGCATTGAATTATCAATGTATAGATAATCTAAATTAAACGTATTGTAAAACCGTTTCATTGGAGCATTATCGCATGGACAGCCGGCACGACTCACACTTTGGTACACAAATATTTGATACAAGAATCGTTGAATTCTTTTGATGTGTACTGACTTCCCTGATCGGAATGTAAAATAAATCCTTTTTCGGGTTTATGTTGTTTTAATGCTTTTTTAGAGTTTCTACCACTAATGTAGCTGTTATGTTAGAACTGGACGGCTAAAATTATATTAGTATGAGATACCTTGAAAATGATGTTTTTAAGGAAGATCCGTTTACTAAAGATGAAATTCCCAAAATCCGGTGTTGCAGTTAAAATAAAACTAAAGAAGAGAGGAAATTTGAAAAATTATGTATTCAATACTTGATACAAGGTTACAAATAAAAAATGAAATTTTGCGGATAGAAATATCGGCAGGGAAATATTAAAAGCCAAAAGGAATCTTTC
>JBGZBY010000125.1:0-2575 GCA_041844915.1 Eubacteriales bacterium | reverse complement strand
CCTTCATTCTCTCCGGCTGCTCCGGCTTATCCCGATAATCTCTCGGTACTCTGGCGATTCTGCAAACCTCCTCCATGCCCTCCGTTACCCTGCCAAAGGCAGCATAATTGCCATCTAAGCGCGCGGTCGGCGCGTCCATGATAAAGAACTGACTTCCCGCCGAGTCATGCACCTGCGTTCTTGCCATCGACAGCACGCCGGTTTCGTGCTTTAACTCATTTTTAAAACCATTGGCGCTGAATTCTCCGCGAATGCAGTAGCCCGGCCCGCCCATACCGGTTCCGTCCGGGTCGCCGCCTTGAATCACAAAATCCGGAATGACCCGGTGAAAGGTCGTTCCGTTGTAAAAACCCTTCTGAATCAAAGAAATAAAGTTTCTGACCGTATTCGGAGCGATTTCCGGATACAGCTCCGCTTTTATCTGCGCTCCATTTTCCATTAAAATTGTAACAATAGGATTTTGTGCCATTTTTATTCTCCTTTTTTATAACCATAATTTTTCATTAAAAACTCGCTGTCCCGCCAGTTTTCTTTGACCTTTACCCATAAATTCAGTCGGACATGCGCCATAAAAAAGGCTTCAATGTCCCGCCTCGCCAAAATGCCGATCTGTTTGATCATGCTGCCTCCCTTACCCAAAAGAATTGGTTTATGACTTTTCCTCTCACAGATGATTGTCGCCTCAATCTGAAGCTGTGAGCCATCCTCGCTTTCCTTCATAGCGTCAACCGTTACGGCAATTCCATGCGGAATCTCATCTTGGAGAAGCTTTAATATTTTTTCTCGAATCAGCTCTGAAACAATTTGCTTTTCCGGCTGATCGGTAACCATGTCCTCCGGAAAGAACTGCGGGCCCTCCGGCAAATACTCCCGAATGAGCGCCAATAAATTCTGTGTATTTTCTCGTTTAAGCGCCGAGATCGGAACAATCTCCCGAAAAGGATACAAATCCTTATATGCGTCGATAACCCTTAGTAAATACGACTTCTCCACCGTATCCGTTTTATTGATAATCAAAATGACCGGCATCTTAACTTCCTGTAGCCGCTCCACAATAAAGCGATCGCCCGCTCCGATCGTATCGGTCGGCTCCACTAGCCAAAAAATCAGATCTACCTCCTTAAAGGTAAAGAGCGCTGCCGTATTCATGTATTCGCCCAGCTTGCTTTTCGGCTTATGAATGCCGGGCGTATCAACAAAAATCACCTGCATATCCTCCTGCGTCAGAATGCTTTGAATCCGATTCCTTGTTGTCTGCGGCTTAGGCGACATAATGGCAATTTTTTGCCCCACAAGTGCATTCATTAAAGTAGACTTTCCTACGTTCGGTCTGCCAACCAATGCTACAAAGCCCGATTTAAATCCTTTTTTCATATCCTCTCCTTGTATACTACACTCTTTCTGTATTTTTCCATGTTCTGCTACCCCTGCAAGCTTCGTATGTCTTCTGCCTCGCTTGTCCGGTTTCTCGCGCATCGGCTCGCTGACCTGCACCGCCGGCGGAAATTTCCCAATTTTTCTTAAAATTTTAGCCTATTTGCATTTCACCTGACCTGTGCTTGGCTATTGACAACTATTATCGGCTATTTCCACCGGTATACATTTCCTCCTGCTGGCTAGAGGATATGCGCTCCTTTCTCCGTCCATTTTTAAAAATCACACACCTAGCGCTTCATTTCCCGATGAATGATCTGATACGCCATTTGCGAGTAAATACTCGAAGGCGCAAATTGATTTTCCCGATAGCAGGAATATACAAAAAAGAGCGAAGCTACCCTTTCAGATACCGCACACAGCTGAAAAATCAAGGGCCACTGCTTTTCCGGCGCTTCTTCCGGTGCTTTTAAAGCGGGCGCGCCAATCGCCAGATACATTGCCTGCATTGCCAGATAAAACTGCTGAATCCGCTCCGGCAGCTTGGAAAAAAGCGAGGCCACCACCCGAAAGGCATGTACGGCACAGAATAAATATTTCAACTCGTCCTCATCCGTTTCTCGTGCTAAGCGAATCGCCGCCGCCCGTAAGGTATAGATATTTAAATTTTCCTCCTCCAAACAGGCAAAATCTTGCAAATATTTCTTATTTTCCGCAATTTCCCGCATTCTTCGAAAAAGGCCCTGCTCCGTCAGCAGATATTTTTCTCTTTTTTCGCGCAAGCCGCTAATTTGCTCAATAAATACCTTGGTTTCCTTAGCGGGCAGCGCAAAGGAAAGCGGCTGATATCCTGCCGCCAAAAAAGCAAGCGCCCTTGCTAGCTCATCTTTTTGCCCTGATTCAAAGGCATATGCCAGACGAATCAAGCCGCAAAAATCATAGGCATAAATTCCGTCCTCCATGGCGGAAAAGCAGACTCTAACAGCTTCTGGCTCATTGGCAATCAGCTCTTGGAAAAATCGTTCAAAGCAACGATAATATTCTTTCTGGCCCAAATAAAGGCTCCAGTTTTCTTGGGTCAGGACAATTTCCTCTGCTGCCGGCTGCCAAGACAGTTCCGGCGTTTGCCTGTAATATTCCTTGGTCAGCGAACGAATTCGACTGCCAGAAATCCCCATTTCATTCATGGCGACGATCAGGG
>JBGZBY010000124.1:0-3231 GCA_041844915.1 Eubacteriales bacterium | reverse complement strand
GACAATTTACCGAAAGGGAGGATTTTATAAAAAAAAGGCGAAAATAGGCGCTTTGTAGGCGTTTTTATTGAGTTTTTCCCTTTAGCGGGAAAGGACTGTTGTTAAAGAAAAAAATCATGCAAGAGGCTCCCCAAGAAATCGGTGGCAGTTTGTTGGAAAAATGACGCAATGGAAGAAGGAGAAAAGACAATGAAAATGGACTTGGTTAAGGATATTTTTTTGGAACCGGAAAAATTCATAGAGAAAGAAGTTACCATAGGTGGCTGGGTACGCAGTATTCGAGCCAACAATAATTTCGGCTTTGTGGTGCTAAATGACGGTACGACGCTGCAGACCATTCAGGTCGTAATCAATGCCGATATGGAAAATTATCAGGAGATTGTCAGGCAGAATGTGGGAGCAGCGCTGATTGTAACCGGAAAATTGGTGGCGACTCCGGAAGCCAAGCAGCCCTTTGAGGTGCAGGCGAAAAGCGTTGCTGTCGAAGGCGAGTCCACACCGGATTATCCTTTGCAGAAAAAAAGACATAGCTTTGAGTTTTTAAGAACACTGGAGCATTTGAGGGTGCGTACCAATACCTTTATGGCAGTGTTTCGGGTGCGCTCTCTGATGGCCTTTGCCATTCATAAATTCTTTATGGAACGGGGCTTTGTCTATGTGCATACGCCGATTATCACCGGCAGCGATGCCGAAGGGGCGGGCGATATGTTTCGGGTAACAACCTTGCCGATTGACAATCCGCCGATGGAAAATGGCAAAGTCAATGTGAAAGAGGATTTTTTTGGCAAATCCGTCAATTTGACAGTCAGTGGCCAGCTCAATGTGGAGCCTTATGCGCTGGCATTCCGCAATGTATACACCTTTGGTCCGACCTTTCGGGCGGAACGCTCCAATACGACCAGACATGCCGCTGAGTTTTGGATGATTGAGCCGGAGATGGCATTTGCCGATTTAAACGACGATATGGATGTTGCCGAGGCAATGATCAAATATATTATAAACTATCTGCTGGAAAATGCGCCGGAGGAAATGAAATTTTTCAATGAGTTCATTGACAAGGAGCTGCTCGATCGCCTGACTCTGGTAGCAAACAGTGATTTTGTAAGGATTAGCTATACTGAGGCAATTGAAATATTAGAGAAAAATAAAGATAATTTTGAATTTCCAGTTTACTGGGGCTGCGACCTGCAAACCGAGCATGAGCGCTATCTGACGGAGCAGGTATTCAAAAAACCAGTTTTTGTAACGAATTATCCGAAGGAAATAAAAGCTTTTTATATGAAGCTGAACGAGGACGGAAAGACCGTAGCGGCAACCGATCTTCTGGTACCGGCGATTGGTGAGATTATTGGCGGCAGTCAAAGAGAGGACGATTATGACGAGCTGCTGCGCCGGATTAAGGAAAAAAGCTTGAAGGAGGAGGAATACGGCTGGTATCTGGAACTCCGCAAATATGGCGGCGCACATCATGCCGGCTTTGGACTGGGCTTTGAGCGAATGCTGATGTATGTAACGGGGATGAGCAATATCCGCGATGTCATTCCTTATCCGAGAACAACGGGATATTGTTTGTAAAAATATCCTTTGCCGCCTGTCGCGGCAGGCGGGAGCGGAACGGACGCTTCGTTAAGGCGCATCTGTCTGTGCAGGGATGGCAGCTGCGCACGAAATGGAAATGGGAGCGGCGGAGATATTCTTTTAGCAGCAGGGAATAGGATTTGATCGTCATGAAAGGAAAAAAAGGAAAAGAAAATGAAAAAAGCACCGGAAAAAAATCATAAAACAGAAGCGGAAAATGCCGTGCAGTCCAGTCGTTTGAAAAACGCCGGCTGGATCGCTTTGTATGCTGCGGCAGGAGTGGTTTTGCTTTTGGGGCTTTTTGTTTCTTTTTTGCAATTTAATACCTTTCAGGTAAAAGCCCAGACTGGCAAGGGAATAAACGCCTATTTGGCAGAGAGGGATGTTTTGCAGAATTTTTCGGCGGCCGAGGACGGGTTTTCTCTGGCTCTTCCGCTGGAGGTGGTCAGTGAGGAGATGCTAAAGCAGGCTCTGGAGAAGGAAAAGAATATTTTTAACGCGGAATTTGACCTTGCGGCGAAAAAAGCAATGATTAACTATAAGGTACAGGGATTTTATGTTCCTGTACTTTATTCTGTGACTGCGGCAGAAGAAACCCCGCAAATCGGCTACTATTTACAGCCGAAAGGCTTGGGAAAAAGCGGTTTGCCTTTGCCGGGCTGGCTTTTTTCGCTGCTGGCGCCTGTGCTTGAAACCTCTCTGCCGCAGGGAATCTGGGTGCCGGAGGAGGCGTTTGGCAGCTATGGCTGGGAGGCGGATAGCTGGAAGCAGGCGGAGGCGGAGCTGGTTGTCAAGCTGACGCTGGCAGGCGCGGCGCTGGACGAGCTTATGACGGAGCTAAAGGGGCTGACAGAAAACGAGGTCAAGTATATTTTTGAAAAGGGAACAAGCGGACAGAAAAAAACAGTTGAGTTACTTGCTTCCTATCCGGCTTCGGCGGATGAATTAAAGAGTGTACTGGCATCCTCTTATTTTGAGGAGGAGCCGGTTTTTAAAAATTTACTGCTTCTGATGGATTCGGGCTTAATGGAAAAGACGCTGGAATACTATCCCTTTATCCGGAACCAATATTCCGTCAATGAGTTGCTCAAGGAAAAAAGTGATTTGATCGCAAGATCGATCAGCTCCTATGGGATGCAGATTTTAAAAGCGGCGGAAGCATGGATGGAGGTATCTGGCGGAGAATTTTATAACAACGGATATCCCTTTTTGAAAAAGGAACAGCGTACGGTAACGGCGGCGGAGGTTGTAGAAAAATGGGATTTGCCAATCTCGGAGAGCATGGTTCGACGTCTTCACTTTGGACTGGATATGGCGGACAAAAAACTGGCGGTGCTTTACATCGTCGATTTGGCAAGCTATGCGGTGATTAAGGCGGACGGCTACTTTGTGGTTGATGAAAAGACCTATCTTGCCCGCTATCAGAAAGAGATGCCGCCGGTCGGAGCTTTTACGCAGGATTTTGCCATTTGGCGGGCGGTTTCTGAAAAGCTGAAGACGAGCTTTAAAACAGAGCAGCTTTTTATCCGCTATATGAAGGACGACGGGAAAGACGCCTTTTTGTTGCTGTCCTTTTTGGAAAAGCCGCAGGACGTGCAGGCAGTGACCTTTTCCAAGATAGGGGAGGAATGGCTTCCGACGGCCAGCAATTTT
>JBGZBY010000123.1:0-10160 GCA_041844915.1 Eubacteriales bacterium | reverse complement strand
TAGGCATTAAAAACCGTGATAGCTGTGAAAAATAGGGGGTTCGGCTTTCTTATGTTGAAAGAAAGGCAGGAGAAGGAAAAGAATTTCATGTTTTTACTTTGCGGTTGAAAAAATGAAAAGAGATTCGGAGGAGGTAATATCTAAATCCGACGGCATGGTAGGAAACAATTTATAATTTTTTTGAAAAAATAGAGAAAATGGCTTGTATTACTACGAAAAAGGTGTATGATAATAATTATTATCATGTAGAGAATTTCCAATCTGGATTTGGTGTCGAAAAGCAGGAACTTGCCATCTGGCTATGAGATTGTTTTTTAGAGAACGAAATGATAATATAAGTGCAGCATTTTGAATTAGGAATAGAAAAGAGAGGTAGATATGTCGATTGGCAAAGAATTATTGAAACAATTAGAAACTGATTATCAAAAGCAAATAGAGAATCTTATGACGGAAACTGCCATAGCTAAGGTGGGATTTGAAGAAGCGGCGTTTAATCAGGAGAGTGTGCGCCGGCATAATTTTCTTTTTTCGGACAAAACTTTGCAAGGAGAGATTGCCAATCAAAAGCAAAGTGGGCGCTGTTGGCTTTTTGCGGCTTTAAATACCGCTCGGGTAGAAGCGATGAAAAAATATGAGATAGAAAGCTTGGAATTTTCTCAGACTTATTTATTCTTTTGGGATAAGCTGGAGCGAGCCAATTATTTTTTGGAAAATATGATTGAAACAAGACAAGAGCCTTTAACGTCCCGTTTGGTTGCACATTTATTGGCAACGCCGCAGCAAGATGGCGGTCAGTGGGATATGGCAGCGGGAATCATAGAAAAATATGGTATCGTACCCAAAGAAGCCATGCCAGATACGTATCATTCTACGACCAGCGCGCCATTAAATAAATTAATTAACAGTTATTTACGCTATTTTGCTTTGGAACTGCGAGAACAAGCAGCAGAAGGAAAAAAAGAAGAAGAATTAAGAAGTCATAAAGAAAAACAATTGTCAACTATTTACAGCATACTGGTAAAAGCTTTTGGAAAACCACCAACGGAAGTAAGCTATGAATACGAAGATAAAAAGAAAGCGTTTCATCGCTTGCCCACGATGACTCCTCAGGAATTTTTTAAGCAGTTGACGGGCTGGAAGTTGGAGGATAAGATAAGTCTGATTAATGCACCGACGAAGGATAAGCCTTATGGCAGAGCATATACGGTAAAATATTTGGGATCAGTCAAAGAGGCGCGCCCGATTTGCTATATCAATACTCCGATTGAGGTGCTCAAGCAGGCGGCAATCGCTTCGATTCAAGCGGGAGAGGCGGTTTGGTTTGGCTGCGATATGGGCAAAAATGTTGAAAAAACAAGCGGAATTATGGATCATGAAATGTTTTTACAGGAAAGGCTTGTTGGCACTGAGCTTTCTTGGAGCAAAGAAAAGCGGTTAGATTATGGGGAAAGTTGTCCGACACATGCGATGGTTTTAACGGGCGTAAATCTTAATGACAATGGCGAACCGATAAATTGGCGAGTTGAGAATTCTTGGGGTAAAGAAAGAGGAAGAAATGGTCAGTTTTCAATGAGTGATTTGTGGTTTGAACAGTTTGTTTATCAGATTATGGTCGATAAAAAATACATAGAAAAAAAGTGGCTAGAAGCTCTAAAACAGCCAATTATCGAATTAGAGCCTTGGGATCCCATCGGCGCGCTGGCATAGCCGGCGCGAGAATTGCCTTTAGGGCAATTGAGAATAATAATTGCTTTGTTTTAGCGGCTTTATGCAAAAAAACATGTGAAATGATTGACAAAATATAAATTTAATGATATAGTTAATGCAGAAGTATCCTTCGCGCCGCTTTCAAAAGCTTGAAAAGGCACGGAAAGCGAAGTGCTTGTCTTTTTTTGCCCGGAAAAGGGCGGAGGGGCTTTGGGCGGACGAACGAGAGGATTTCAAAGGAACTGGCAAGAGATTGGCTTGGGGAGTGGTTACCCCGACAGCTTCGCCTTTGGCGGCGAGGGATTAACAGCTAGTGAGAAAAGGCTATTTACAATAAGGTTATAAGGAGGTTATGAATTATGGCGAGCTTAAAGGGAACGAAAACAGCAGAAAATTTATTGAAGGCATTTGCGGGAGAATCGCAGGCAAGAAATCGTTATACCTACTATGCGGGAATCGCGAAAAAGGAAGGCTATGTGCAGATTTCCAAGATTTTCACGGAAACGGCAAATAATGAGAAAGAGCATGCTGAAGTATTCTATAAGCATTTGCTGACGGACTTTAAGGATGAGATGATTGAAATCAACGGCGCATGCTATCCAATCGCCTTGGGCAATACGCTGGAAAATTTGATTTCAGCGGCAAACGGCGAGCATGAGGAATGGGTTGATCTTTATCCGGAATTTGCCAAGGTAGCAGAGGAAGAAGGCTTTAAGGCAGTGGCAGCATCTTTCCGCTTAATTGCCGAGGTAGAAAAGCATCATGAAGAAAGATATCGCAAGCTGGCTGAAAATGTAGAAAAGCAGGAAGTGTTTACTAAGACGGAGGAAAAAATGTGGATTTGCAGCAACTGCGGATATATTACCACTGGCAAGAGCGCACCGAAGATCTGTCCGGCTTGTAAGCATGCACAAGAATATTTTGAGCTTTTTGTCGAGGAATTCTAGGCAGAAAAACCTCGTCGCTTTGCAAAAGGCGGAGCGGCAAAGACATCTGAGCAGATAAAACATAAGGGAGAGGAATAATTGGAAAGCGGGATTTCTTAGGACATGGATGTGTCGGGGAAATTCCGTTTTTTACTTTTTCAAATGCCGAATTCATCACAGAAGGCACAGGCTTATGGAAGGGCAGCCGGCGCTCAGGATCCGCAGAAAAGCGAGTGCAGCGAGCGCGGCTTGGAAAATAGCATAGACCGGAAGCTCTGAAAACATAGGCCAGAGGGCGGGGAGAGGTTTAAGGCTGCTTGCCCGTCCGAACGCCGCGTTGAAGAATTCAAAGGTCTGGCTCATGAACGAAAGAGAAAGGAAGTTATTATGTTGGGAATCGGTATCGGTGAAGGGAAACGGACCAAGATTTTAAAGAGCGCGATCAGAGAAGGCCTGCGCGGTGATTTTAAGCAGGAGGGGAAAATTAGTGGGGAACAGATGGAGATCTATCGTCTGTTTAAGACGAACTGGCAATTACAAAAGGAAAGCAATGAGCTGCTTTTGGAAATGATTAAGGGAATATCGGGACTTAGCAGCTTAGAGGTCAATATTACTTATATTTCCGGACAGCTGGCAGAGGTTGCCTCCAAACTGGCGGATTCCAATCTGGCGAATATGTCGGTGGTTGAGGAAACGTCGGCTGGAGTTGCCGAGATTGGAGAAGCCGTCGAAAAAAGCGCTGAAATCATGCAGCAGGTCAATAGCCGGTCGGAACGGCTTTTGAGTATCAGCCGCGAAAACAAGAAAAGCATTGAACAGATTATTAATAGCCGGCAGGTGGTTTCTGAAAATTCCAATGATATGCGAGAGAAGATTCAGGTGCTAAAGCAGACGGCCGACGACGTCGATCAGATTGCCGGAGGGGTGCAGGCGATTGCCGAGCAGACCAATCTGCTGGCGCTGAACGCCAGCATTGAAGCTGCCCGCGCCGGAGAACAGGGCAAGGGCTTTGCAGTAGTTGCTGAGGAGATTCGTAAATTGGCGGAGGGAACTAAGGACAAACTTAGAGAAATGCAAGAATTTACTTCAACGATTCGTTCCGCCAGCGAGGAAGGGATTGGCAGTGTCGAGCACACAATTGATTCGATTCACGATATGGAAAAGGAGATTGAAAGTATTCGGCAGACAGTGGAGTTGAATGTTGAGCACGCAGAATTTACTTTGAACAATATTAAGCACTTATCGGAGCTGATTCTCAATTTGAATCGGGCGACGCAGGAGATTATGGCGGCAATCAATACAGTTGCGCAAGAAACAGAGTCTATCAGCAATCAATCTATGCTTTTGGCAGAAAAAGCGCGGGATGCGAAAGGGTATGCCGAGAAGATTTCGGAAATTGATGATAATATTTCTCGTACTTCCAATGGTTTGCTGGAAGTGCAAAATCAGGGTCTGGTACCCTTGACGAATCAGGCTTTTTGCCGGATTGTCAGCAATGCCATAGAATCGCATCAGCTATGGGTCAGAAGTTTGTTGGATATGGTTCATAGCGGGCAGATCAAGCCGATTCAAGCAAATGGCAATAAATGTGCGTTTGGGCATTTTTATCGGGCGCTGAAGGTAGAAACACCAGAAATCAAGCCAATGTGGGAAAGCATTGACGATGTTCATATGAAGCTTCACGCAAAGGCTTATATAATAGAGGAAGCGCTGGCAGATCAGGACAGCAATCGGGCAAAGTCGGAGCTGACTAAGGCGCAGGAGATGTCGCGCAGTATCATCGGCATTTTGGAGAATATATTGAAAAAGGCGGAGGATATGGAGAGAAGGGGAATTCGAGTTTTCCCGCTGCAAAGCGCGTAAACTGTGGGGTGCGCGAGTTCCTTAAAAGTATTGAAATCGACTCGAAGTAGGTCGAGATGTCCAGTGCCGAGGATGGAAAAACGATTCGAGTGGAGGATAAGTTCAATGAAATTCTCTACATCATTCTGAATGGTGAAATCACCAAGACTATTGATTTAAAGGAAATAAAAGAAGCAAAATAAGTGCGGGCAGAATGCCAAATATCGAGAAGCTGCAATGAAAATTCGCTATACAGAAGTGGTTTCACGCAGCGCAGGACTCAAATGATTTTTGGAAAAGCAGAGTGTTGCCGGAAGGCTGAAAAAGCAGCAAAAACAGAAAACAGCAGGCTTCCATAAGCTTTGCTTGAACAGCCAAAAGCCCCTTGCCGGCTATCGGCAAGGGGCTTTTATACTTAGTTGGAGGAGGCTTTAAACTCCGTCCAGACCTGATTGTAAAGATTCAAGGCTTCACCCAGATCGACGAAAATTTCGGATTCGCCCTTAACCATGGACTCAAAGGGCAGAGAGCCCAGCAGCTTTTGCTTTTCCGGAGGCAGGAGCTTATATGCCTCTTGATTCGGCGTGTTGTAGAAGATGACCTCCATATTTTTGGCGGCAACATCGGCACGCAGCATATAATTAATGAACTGATAAGCCTCCTCTACATGGGTGGAGGTCTTAGGAATCACCATGGCATCAAAGACCAAATTGGTGCCTTCCCTAGGAATAACATAGTCAAAATCCTCCGATTCCTCCATCACCACATAGGCCTCCCCCGACCAAATCAGCGCCATATCGCCTTCTCCCTGAAGCATCATATCCTTGACATTGTCCTCGGCATAGGCAACGACCAAAGGTCTTTGTTTGACTAAAAGCTGCTTGGCAGCCTCCAGCTCGGCCGGAATGGTGGTATTCATCGAATAGCCTAGGATTTTCAAGGCGACCATCAGAGTCGTCCGCTGGACATTCATCATGATGATTTTGTCCTTATACTTCTCATTCCACAGGATTTTCCAGCTGTCGATGGGATCCGTCATCCGATTTTTGTTATAAATGATACCGGTCGAGCTCCAGAAATAGGGCATAGAATACTGATTGCCCGGATCATAGGTCAGTTTGGTAAATTCGGGATAAAGATTGGCGACATTTGGCAGCTTGCTGTGATCTAGCGGCAGAATAAGGTCATTTTTAATCATCCGCTCTATCATGTAATCGCTGGGAATGACAATGTCATAGGAATTGGCGCTGGTAGAAAATTTGGCCCACATATCCTCGTTGCTGGCAAAGGTATCATAGACCACGCGAATACCGGTTTCGGCTTCAAAATCATCCAAAAGCTCCTCGTTAATATAATCTCCCCAGTTAAAAACGGTAATGACCTTTTGTTCACCGGCAGCGCAGCCCGTATTGAGCAATAAAATAGTTACCAAAAAGAAAAAGCTAAGTTTCTTCAAATACGACATAAAACCTCCTTTGATATGTCGTGTCTCCTCCGCGCTTAAAGGCTGCCGCAGCTGACGGCAAGGACATTTGAGTGTTAAGAGAAGCCGTTTGCAATGAATTGGGTTAAAATGCAGGGATTGGCTTTTATCCGTGTCCGTCAGCGCGGAAAACCGACGCAGGGGGCCGAAGCAGGGCCGACGCAAGGGGATACGCGTAAACAGCAGGAGTACCGTAAAAGGCTATTGTGCAGCCTTAAATTCTGTCCAGATCTGATTGTAGGTGTTGATAAATTCCTGCGGATCCTTAAAAATTTCCGAATTTTTTCCCAGATCTTCAAAGGGAAATTTTCCAAGGATTTTTTTGCTGTCCTCATCCAACAGCTCATAGGTAGCCATGTTAGGCGTTCCGTAAAAGATATAGTCGGTGTTCTTTTTGCCGACTTCGCCGCGCAGCAGGAAATCAATAAATTGATAAGCGGCTTCCTTGTTCGGAGCATCCTTGGCGATGACAATGTTGTCAAACCAATAATTGGTACCCTCTTTTGGAATGGCATAGGCGAATTCATCCGATTCCTGCATGATCGCATAGGCCTCGCCCGACCAGCAGACTGCCATAGCGGCTTCCTTTTGCAGCATCAGATCCTTGACATTGTCGCCAACATAGGCAAGAACAAGCGGCTTTTGCTTCAGTAAAAGCTCCTTGGCGGCATGCAGCTCGTCAATATTTTTCGTGTTCATCGAGTAGCCCAGCAGCTTTAGAGCGACCATTAGGCCATCCCGCTGCGAGTCCAGCATCAGAATCTTCTGCGCGTATTTTTCATTCCAGAGAATGGACCAGCTGTCTACCGGATCATCGACCATTTCCTTATTGTACACGATTCCGACCGAGCCCCAGAAATAAGGAACAGAATAGCTGTATCCAGGGTCAAATTCCAAATTGGAAAAGGCGGGATCAATATTTTTCAGATTGGGGAGCTTGCTCAGATCCAGCTTTTCAATCCGATCCTCCCGAATCATTTTCTCGATGATATACTCCGAAGGGAAAAGCACATCGTAGTCGTTGCCGCCTTGGGTAAAACGTACCCACATATCCTCATTGGTTGCATAGGTGTCATAGACGACTTTGATGCCGGTTTCCTTCTCAAAGTCTTCCAGCAAATCTTCATTGATGTAATCGCCCCAATTAAAAACCTTGACCTCTTTGGAGCTTTTGCTGCCGCAGCCGGTAAGCGCCGATACTGCCAAAACAATGGATAGGGTAGCTGCAATGATTTTTTTCAATTAATGATTACCTCCTGAATAAAAACGATAGTCAAAATATTTGATATTGCTCGGTAAAGCAATTTTCCAAGGCCACAAAACATTTTCTCCGGCTTAAAGGGCTTTGCTTCGATGCCATAAAGCAAGAAGCCTTTTGCTAAAACGGAGGAAAGTACCGCGCCAAGCCAAGTCAGAAAAAACGGAAGCTCTGGCGGAGCGTCAGCTCATCAGTTGTTCCTTGTCGTCGGAATACTTATTGACGATTAAAAGCAGAACCAGCACCGCAATGAACATCAAGGTCGACAGGGCGTTGATGCTGGGCTTGATGCCCCGTCTTGCCATGGTATAGATCTTGATGGACAAATTGGTAACGCCGACGCCGGAAGTAAAATAGCTGATTACAAAGTCGTCAATTGACATAGTAAACGCCATGATTGCGCCGGTAATGATGCCGGGCTTAATCTCCGGCAGAACCACCTTGCGGAAGGCGTAAAAGGGAGTAGCGCCTAAATCCATAGCGGCGTTTACGGTGTCGTCAGGCATTTGCGACAGCTTCGGCAGCACCGATAGGATAACATAGGGCACGTTAAAGGCAATATGAGCGATCAGCATGGTAGTAAAGCCAAGCTTAAAATGAAAGATTGCTAGGGCTGAAAACAAAGCCATTAACGAGATACCGGTCACGATATCCGGATTGAGCAGCGGAATATTGTTGACCGCCAGCAGAATCTTCTTCGGTTTTTGCCGCATGTGATGAATGCCATAAGCAGTGATGGTCCCAAAAACAGTGGCAATCGCCGAGGAAAGGACAGCGCAGAGCACCGTATAGTAAAGCGCCTTCATAATGCTCTTGTCCCGAAAAAGTTCGGCATACCAGCGCAGAGAAAATCCGCTCCACGCTGCGGTTGACTTGGAATCGTTAAAGGAAAAAATAATCAATACAAGAATCGGCGCATACAAAAAGAAAAAAATTAAAAAGGTATAAAATCTTGCAAAATTCTTTTTCATTTGGCAGCTCCTTCATATTTGCTGTCGATTCGATGCAACAGCCGCATAAACATTAAAATAAGCAGCATCAGAATAACGGAGAGAGCAGACCCAAAGCTCCAATTATTTACCTTCATAAATTGCTCCTGTACTAGGTTTCCAATCAGAACGCTTTGCCCACCGCCCAAGAGATCGGAGATAACAAAAGTGCTGACTGCCGGCATAAAGACCATGGTAATACCGGAAATAACGCCGGGCAGCGAAAGCGGAAAAATCACTTTTATAAAGGTTTTCCACGGCGGGCAGCCAAGGTCATAAGCGGCTTCAATCAGGCTTTTATCCATCTTGACCAGTACGGTATAGATCGGCAAAACCATAAAAGGCAAGAAGTTATACACCATACCCAGCAAAACGGCATTGCTGTTATAAAGCAACTCAAGCTGAATTCCGAAAAGAGAAAGCAGCTGGTTAATAAAGCCGTTTCGCCCTAAGATCGCCATCCACGAATAGGTTCTGAGCAGAAAATTCATCCACATCGGCAGGATAAAGAGCAGTAGTGCCGTTTGGGAATGCTTCATTTTGGAAATGATCATTGCCATGGGGTAGCCGAGCAGCAGACAAATCAGCGTAGCGGCGCTTGCCAGATATACGGAATTCAGAAAAACTTTAACGTAAAGAGGATTGAGCAGATTGACGTAATTGGCAAAGGAAAAAACCAATTCGCCGGTCTGCGCATTTTTGACCGTCAAGCTGTAATAGACAATCAGGACAAGCGGCAGCAAAATAAAAAGAATCGTCCAGATGACATAAGGAAACGCGCTGTATTTTCTCACTTCCTTTAAGCCTCCTTTTTCATAATATGAATCAGATCCGGAGCAATAAAAAGCCCCACTTTTTTCCCTTCTTCGTGTGGGATAGTGCTTTGGATCAGCCATTCTCTGCCGTTTTCCACCACGATCATCTCATAGTGAACGCCCTTAAAGACGATAGAATCAACTCCGCCTTGCTTTTAAACATACCTTGTCCGCTGCAAATCACCGTCCTGAATACGGCTTTTCTATAAGGAGAGAAAAAATGAGCAAACGATTGATCGAGGGCATCAACCTAGTAAAGGAATATGACGGCTCCAGAGTTGTTGACAATATTGATTTTTGGGTAAAAACAAAGGAATTCTTAACCATCTTGGGCCCCAGCGGCTGCGGCAAGACCACGACCCTGAGAATGATCGGAGGCTTTGAAACTCCGACCTCCGGCGATATTTTGTTAAACGGACAAAGCATCGTCAATCTGCCGCCCTATGCCAGACCGATTAACACCGTATTCCAGAAATATGCGCTGTTTCCTCATATGTCGATCTACGACAACATTGCCTTTGGTCTGCATATTAAGAAAATGGCAAAGTCCGAAATTGATAAGAGAGTCAGCAAAATGCTGAGCTTGGTGAACCTAGAAGGCTTTGAAAAGCGGCGCGTCAACTCTCTGAGCGGCGGCCAGCAACAGCGGATTGCAATTGCCCGCGCCTTGGTCAACGAGCCCCAGATTTTGCTGTTGGATGAGCCGCTTGGTGCGCTTGATCTCAAGCTCCGCAAGGAAATGCAGCTGGAGCTGAAATATATGCAGCAGGATTTGGGCATCACCTTCATCTATGTCACTCATGATCAGGAGGAGGCCTTGACCATGTCCGACAAGATTATTATCATGAATAAGGGCAAGATTCAACAGGTCGGATCGCCAATTGATATTTACAATGAGCCGGAAAATGCTTTTGTAGCCGATTTTATCGGCGAAAGCAATATTATCGGCGGAGTCTTCAAGGAGGATCGCGTGGTCGAGTTTGCAGATACCGTCTTTCCTTGCATTGACAGCGGCTTTGCAAAAAACGAAGCCATCGACGTGGTAATCCGGCCGGAGGATATTGAAATTACCAACGGTGAAAATGCCCAGCTCCATGGCGTAGTTGATTCTATCGTCTTTAAGGGCGTTCACTATGAGAT
>JBGZBY010000122.1:0-11789 GCA_041844915.1 Eubacteriales bacterium | reverse complement strand
GTCAGCTTTTCCGCTGCTCGAAAGCTGCCGTCGGGATAGCCCTTAATAATCCCATCTGCATTGGCCGCCAGCGCTGTTACATCGGCGGCATACCATTCCCTGCCGGTCATATCGGTAAAACCTGCCGCCATGAGCTGGCTGCTCCAGCCAAACGTGCCGCCCAAAATAGCCAGCGCCGCCAGCAGCGCCGTTATTCGCCGGAGAATCCTCCTGCTCAAGCCTTTTTTAAAGCTTTCCTTCGCCAGAGCCGCTTCCCGCTCTACTGTTTGCCGCCCTTCCGAATTGCTTTGGAGCTTTTGATCCTTTTGAATTTCCTGATTCCTTTGATTTGCTTTCATTCTCTTATTCTCCTACTGAATATTCTGTTTTATCAACGCTTTAATTCGTTGCTTTCTTTTCTCCTAATCAGACTTCGTTCCGCCTTCTGGCTTCTCATACCTTCCAATTTCCAAAGCCATGCAAACGCCAATTCCCCCAATGCTTCTCCGGCTCCTTGCTTACTCTTCGGCTGTTAAAGCCCTCTTTCCTCAAAGCATCCTATGCAAACACCAGATTTTTTCTGCCTCTAATTGCTCCAGCACCTCGCTTTTCCTGCCATTCCCTAGCATTCATTCTATATCCGCTTTCAAAGCCTGCTATAAAGGTCTTCCTACATCAAAGCATTCTGTGCAAGCGTTAGATTACCCCCATGCTTTTCTCATTCCCTGCTCTGCCCTTCAGCTGTTAGAGCCATTTTTCTAAGCGGCAGTTTCTTAAAAAACCAGCTTACAGCTGCTGATAAAACTGATTTAGGCTTTCCATACCGCTGTATATCATGGGAATGATCAAATACAAGGCAATCAGCCCATATGCTGGCAAAAAGCCCAGCATCTCCCCCATCGCCAAGCGTTTGGCAATCATCTGCCGATTGATTTCCTTTCTTCTCTCTAAATAATACGCCTTTTCATGCACCAGATCGTCAAACGCCTGCTGCAAGGACAAATCCTTTGTCGCCGCCTCCAGCTGCAGAACCAAGGTTTGGAAATCCGCCTGCTTTTCCGTTTTCAGCTCCGCAAAGGCCTCCTCTGTTCCCATGGAAAAATTATTCAGACAGCGCTCAAAGCTTTCCTCATAATAATGAGCAAACATATTCAGCCAAGTTAAAATATCCTCCATCCCCAAACGGGAATGATGCATCAGCATCAGTAAAATACTGCGATAACCCGCTACCTCGTCCTCTCTCTCCATTTCCCTGACCTTGGCAACCAAACTGTCCGACAGTAGATACCAATAGCCCGCCGCAAAGGAGATTACCGCCAGCAAAGCAACCTGCCACGGCTCCAGCCACGGCCTATGCAGCTGCTGATATTTTTCATACAGCTTGCCAACATAAAGCTCCATGCCCTTGCCCTGCAAATGAGCCAGCTCCGGCAGCTGCTCCGCCTTTTCCCGTAGAACCGCTGTTACCGCTGCTCTTTTCAGCCTAGGCGGCAGGCTGTCCAGCCATTCCATTTCTTTGCTTCGCAGGCTTTGCCGATATTCCTCTTCGCCATCGTTAAACAGAATTGAGCTTTCCAGCACCGAGGTTTGACGAATCCGCTGATGCTCCTGCCAATTGATGAAAAGCACAATCAAAAGTCCCGCCGCAAAGCTGATCAAGCGCATTCGCCGCTTGCGCAAAAGCAGCTCTTCCTCCTTCCGCTTTCTCTCGCCTTCCTCGGTAATAATACCAATGTTTTGAATTTTTCGCAGAATCATGACCACCGAAAGAATCAAGCAAAACATAATTACTTCCGCTACTTTCCCAAAGCGGCTTTGGTAAAAAATCCGCAACGGCTCAAAGCTTTGGCTTGCCCAACTCTGTAGAGGCAGCATGAAAAGCAAAGGCAAAACGGCAATGAAATGCAGACTTTTCAGCGAGTAATTCAGCCGTTCCCGTTTCATTTCCTCCACCCTAAGCTCATTGGTCAAATGACTTAGACTATTCATAAAGATGCTTTGCCCGTTCTCTTGGCTATCGCCGTATTCCGCCGTGATATAGCAAAGGTTGAGCAGCATTTTCAGATATTTATTCGGCGCCTGCTGATTATAGCGCTGAACGGCATCCTCTACATTGCTCTCCATCAGCACATCATAAAGATACTCCCCTTGAATCAGCATCGGCGAAAGCTTATCCGGAAATTCCTGACAGGCCTCATAGATCGCCTCCTCGACCGTGCCCTGCTCATAATACTTTTGCCGCACCAATTCATTAAATAAAATTTGCCCCTTCAGCAGCTGATTGTGCCGCCTGACCAGGGTATAGTCCACAAAAACCTCAATCAGCACCAGCGTGACAAAGGCATACATTCCCAAATACAAAATATTGCGAGTAAAAAACAAAAGCCCGCTCAGCACCAGAAAAAATACCAAAATCAGCTTACGAAAAAAATCCCCCGTCCGATCCGCCAGCGCACCCTCACGCAAACCAGTCAATTGCTTCAAGCTGTACTGATACCGCAGCAGCAGCGAGCGACTGTACCGAAAACGGCGCAAAAGCCCATATAGCCATAAATTCATGGGATGAAAAAAATCCGGCCTTTTTTCCGACCTGCTCCGACGGCCTCGCCTGCTATACCACAGCGCAATCCCCAGTAAAAGCAATGTTGCCGACCAAACGCTAGTTAACAAAATCTCCATGCTCTAACAACCTCCGGCATCCCTCCAGAAGCAAGGAAAATTGCTCCTGATCCTCCTGTGTCATATGACGGCGCATTGCCTCCAAATTTTTCCGACTGGGCAAATTTTTCAGCTCATAACCGCCATCTTTATAAACTATGATATCCTGAACCTGATAGCCCGTATCCTTTGGCAAAATTTCGGTAATTCGCTCCACATAACGGCTGCCGCTATAGTCCTTGCCCAAATGGATATCGAATTGAACAACCTCGGTCACCTGTTCCTCAGCTACCGCCTCATCCCGAAAAATATTGCATTTAAGCAGCGAATTGCGCAAGGACATCACTAAATCCTCAGTCGTCTTGGCATGATGTGTAAACAGGGTGAAAAGTGATGCCACCTGCGCCGTTTGCAGCATCAGCGCCGCCACCTCGTCGGTTGCTACCTCGCCTAAAATATTGACCGCTCCGTCTGTTTTTTTCTGTAAATCCAAGCCAGCCTGCCCCGATACAAAATCTGTTTCCCGAAAGGTCAGGATATTGCGCATCGGATAAACCTTCCGCAAGTGCAGCTCAAATGCCATTTCCTGAATTCGCAGGGTCAGGGTTCCATAGATATGCTTAATCAGCGCCATCAGCAGCGTCGTCTTGCCGCTGCCCTGTGAGCCGGTAATCGCCATAATCCTGCCGCCCTTGACCAGATAGCGCAGCCAGCCTTCCAGCAACTCTGACCCCGGACCGGCAAATAATTGATGAATTTCCAGCTTTTTAATATGAAACTTACGGACAAAAAATGCCCAGCTCTCGGAAAACGGCGGTCGCACGACCACTACCCGAGAACCGTCGCGCATATCATTGACCTTATAGCCGATATTCTCCGAAAGCTGCCCGGCTTTGTTATAGCGATAAATATTTTGGCAGACCCGACGCAGCTCCTTTTCCGACTGAAAGCTTAAAAATGCCAGATGAATCGGCTTTCCTCGAAAAAAAATCCACACGCTGTCATAATTGCGATAGGTCTGCTCATTTAGCGCCTTTTCCTCCGCTCCCCAAAAATAATTTTCCAGCTTCTGCTTAAACTCATTGCCAACCTCTTCATTGATCTTTCCGGATACGCCGCCGGAAATCCCGTCGATTGCCATATCCCTGATACGGTCTACTACACCGAAGCCTTTGTAATAGCGGTAAATCTTATTTGCCAGCAAAATACATTCTTCCTCATAGCTCAGCTCAATGACTTCTCTGGCATAAATCGCCCGAATTTCCTCGGCGGTAATGATGTAGGACGGCGTTTCTCCATTTTCGATGACATTTTTGGGCAGATCCAGCCGATATTTGTCAATCAGAGCCTCCAACCCCTTTTCCTGATATTCCTTTTCATAATGATACAGCAAAATATCAAACATATCCTCCATCGCCAGAGCTTCCTCCTGCCGATAAGGCACAATGGAGTAAATGGCCTCTCTGCCCGGCAGCAAATGCAGGATGATATCCTTGATCATCTCAATGACATAGGTTTTATCGCTCCGATAGCCGTAACCACACTGCTTTAATGCCAGCTTCAAATGATTGCAGCGGCTTTTTGCCCGCTCATATTCCTCACTCTGTTCTTTGTAGTCCAAATATTTTTTGGTTTCCTCGTATAATTCCTCCTTTACCAAAGTAAATAGGCGGTCAAAGCTAAGCTCCTCAGCTCTTTTCTTGCTCTGCCGCAGCAATTTATTTTTTTCATAGAAAAATATGGCCTGAAACGCTCCAACCGCCGCAAGAACCGCTGCCCCGGGCAAAAAAGCCTCTATCATTTTCGTCTTTCCTCCCCTCCGCCTATAAATTTGGCAAATTCTTTATATTCCCTCTCCCATTGAAAAAATTTTCTTTTTAAATAATCCAGCAAATCACCGGCTCCAAATGCGTCAAACAGCTCATAAGAAAAGGGAATTCCCAGAACCGCCGTTTCCATCCCCTGTGTCAGCCGCTTCTTTGTCCAGCGGCTTTCCGGAAAGTAGTGCCCGAACAAAGCCAACGGCATTCTTCCCTTTTCAAAGGGAAGCGCTCCTAAGCGCCTTGCTTTTTCCAGTGCCGCCGGCGACTGAGGCAGGCAAAGAACAATCTTATCTGCGCTGCGGCTCATTTCCAACTCATCGCCCAGATCGGCGAACACGTAGTGATAGCCCTCTCCTGCCTTTTCCAGCAAATACTCATACAGCACACGCCGATATTCTCCCTCTTTTTCATCCACAAAGGAGGCGTCCAGATAGTCAAAGCCCTTCATTAAGGGAATGCTGTAATCGGAAAGCAACTGCGTCGTCAGTTGGCCATTGACGGCCAACCGCAGCAGATCAGTCCTTCTTTTATCCGTTTCCTCCGATGAAAGACCCAGATAATATTCCGCCTTGATCGGATTGCGGCTGATCAGCAAATGCTTTTTTTCACTGTACATAGAAAACAGTCCCGCCATAAAGCACAGCTGGCTTGTCAGCTTTCCCTTACCCGTAATATCCATCCAGCCTATAATCATCGCCGCAATCTCCTTTCCTGTCTAAAATATTTTTTGCTTTGCCCGGGCGATATCCCGGCAACGATTTCCATGCTCCGAAGCAGGGCTTTTTTATACTCGTCGGACAGCGGGCCAATTTGATAATAGCCGTCAAACAGTCCCTCATTGGCGAGCAGCTTATTGATCTTATCCCATTCCACTGTTAACAACTCATACTGCAACTTTTCTGATTTTTCCTCAATCAGACGCTTTAAATATTTTTTATTCAAAACCGATTCGCCTATATGCTCGCCAAAAACAATCGTCAGCCTCTGCGGCTTCTCCTCCTCCAAATATTTTAAAAATGCTTTTAGCTCAGGCTGATACGGCGTCAGGTAATAAATCGTTTCCTCCGCCGTCAGCACTGAATTTTCCGCTTCAAGCATACATTCCTGTCCGCAATAATCCTTTAGCGGATGAATGGTCAGACTGTCCGAATAATCCTCCGTCAGCTGTGAAAAATTTTCTGAATAAACCTCATATTTTCCGTAGTGAATTGCCAGAAGCATTGCTAAGCTATATGCAAATTGCCTTTTGGCAGATGATTTTCTTCCTAATACCTGTAGCATATTCTTCTCCTTAAAATTAAAAACTGCTTTCTTTTGATTCTGTTTGTGTGCTGTCTGCGCCTACAGGATTCGTTTCCTTCCCTGCTTCCACCACTGCCGGCATCTCGGTTTCCGAAGTCTGCGCCTCCTCCCTACGTTCCTGCTCCGGAGCGCTTTGCTGCACTTCCTTTGCTTTCTCTCCGACAAAGCTCTGTAGATTTTTATCCAATCCCGCTGCCGCTTCCGCTTTCTGCTCTGTTTCCGCTCTCTCCTGTAATCTTAAAAATTTTTCTTCTTCCTTTAGCTGCGCCAAAGCCGATTCCAGCTGTATTCTTTCCTGACTGACGATCCCGCTTTGAGTGACATCTTCATAGAGCGGCTGAACCGAACCGCTAACAGGATATCGTACGATAGTATCCGGCATATCGACGGCCTTCGGATAAATCGTCAAATAAAAATAGACATGCTCATAGGCGCGCACATCGGTCTGCGCACTGCCCAGCCGAACTCTTTCTTCTTCCTTCAAGCCAATTACAATTTTCTTTTTTTCACTATCCAGCGCTCCTACCTGCTTATGCGATAATACGCAATAATCATGACCGCTGGGAAACAGGATTCGTAAATCTACAAAATCTCCCGGCAAAAGCTCTGCCGGCAGCTCCTTTAGCTCAAGTTCCTGAATGTTTTCCCAATACTCCAGACTCTGTCGGTAAAAAAGCTCCGGCTGCAAAAGCATTTGGGGCTTTAGCTCCACCCATGCCTTTTGCCCGATCACTTCCTCCGGTAAAACAAATGCTCCCGCCGGAATCATCGTTTCCTCTACCTCAATCTCGATCAAATCGTCCGCTTCAAGAATCTCTCCCAATTCAACCGGCCGATTCACGGTCAGCACCTGCCGGCGTGCAATCGGCACGATTTCTTCCTTGTTTGCCTCCCGCAGATAGTGATACCCTATGCTGCCGCCTGCTCCAAGGGCAATTCCCAAAATAACGAATCCCACATATCTTAATATGCTCCGAACCATTCCCCATTTCCTTAATGACATTTTCTTCCTCCTGCTGTCTGTGTTATCTGTGCTTCCTACATTCGTGCTTCCTGCTGTTTTCCTTCCGTTTTCTGCTGCTTTTGTTCATGCAGCTTATCTTTTTATCCTACTCTCCGCTCGACTTGGCTTTTTTCTATAGCCCGCGCTTTCCCTGCTTGCTATTTTCCGCTGCTTTTACCCGGTCAGCTTATTTTTTTCCCACTCTCCGCTCGGCTGGGCTTTTTTTCTATGGCTTGTTCTTCCCCTTGACCCCATTCCATCTCTTGCTGCCTTAGTCAAATATCCTATCTATCCATTCCCGCTGCTCTTTTTTAGAGGAAAACGGATCTTTCCAAAAGGGAAAGCCATAGATCTCGCCCTGATATCTCTTGCGAAAAAAAGCAATCTCCTCTGTTGTTCCAAAATTAATCAGCACCTTTAGTCTGGCTCCTACCGTTTCTTCGGTTTTTTTAATCTGCTCCAACGATCGAGCCGCCTTCCACTCACTGCCGCTGACTACCAGCAGCGGATAATCCGCTTCTGCAAAATAGGGATTGGCCTGATTGCCGATATCGGCAACGACAAAATCATAATTCTCTTTTTTCAAACTTGCCATACCGCTTTCTTGATAGCTTTTGTAATAATCTACCCGACGAATACGAAATATCTGCTTATTTTTGTCCTCGTAGCCGAAGCCGGCAAATATTTTTTCAATTTCTTCCAATTCCTGGTGCGAATTCCATTCCACCAAAGCAACTCTGTTTCCAGTCAGCGACAAGGTATTGGCCAGACAAAGACTGATATGCGTTGCCCCAATCCCCCTGCCCAGCGCCCTAACTGCAATGGTTTTGGATAATCCTCCTATTTTTTTTGCTTTTAAAAGCATAACTCCCCTCCTTTCTTAGTCTATACTTAAATGCTTGGTTTCTGTTTGCTTCCATCCGGCCTTCCCGCATCGGCTGCGGAATTTCCCTTTTCCCTAGGCAGTCTACCCGCCGGGAGCTTTTTCCTCTGCCCCACCGCCGACAATGCGGCGTATTTTGTCCTGCAACGCCCTCACGGCATTCTTTTTCCCGTCCTTTTCCGTCGGCGCCGGCTCGCATTCCTGCCAGCTTTTTCGATAGGGAAAGAGCTCAAACTCCGTTTCCGGATACTCCCTTTGCATCTCCTCTAAAAAAGAGGGCTCCGCCAGATTTAAAATAAAGCGGCCGTCAATCAGCCTTTCGTTAAACATCATTTCATCCAGATCAACGATATCCCAAGGCGCTGCCGAACAGACAAAGCGCAGCTGACTTTTATAGGGAAGCAACGCCTTTCTTTTTTCAGCCGTCAGAAGCCCGTAATCAACCAAAATCTGGTCATACTCCTTCCAGTCTATCGGAAGGCTTCCCGCCCTTGCGCCCGGAAAAATCTCCAAACCCGCAAGCTCAAACGAATGCTTTTTTACCTCCACCCCCGGCAAAACATAGATCAGCTTGGAAATTTGCCGGCTTTCGCTCCAATCCAGCAATGCCGTTTTATGCCCCTGCCCGACCAAACGAATGGCATGGGCATAGGTGACATAGCTGGTTCCGGCACCGCGGCGCAGTCCCAGATAAACGACGGCATTTGGCGGAATTTCTCCGGCCTTTTTTTCCTCCTCCCGCAGCTTTTTTAGCTGCTCCCTGATTTCCGAAAAGCTATCCGGCCTTTTTTCTCGATGCGGATCGCCGCAGGCATAGACAATCTCAATCAGCTCCCGCGAATAGTTCCCTTGCCATTTTTCCGGATCCAATCTTTTGTAGGGAGGACTGGTCAGCTTATGCCGGCTGATCAAATAATACAGCGTCATGCCATAGGCATAAATATCCGATTTTTCATCGCTGCGAAAGACTCCGAATTGCTCGGGCGCAGCATATGCCTTTGTTCCCAAAAAAAGCGTATCCTTTTGTCTTTGCGGAACAGCACAGCGAGCAATGCCAAAATCAATCAAATACAGTCTGCCCTGCTCATCCAAAATAATGTTTTCCGGCTTTAAATCTCTGTAAATAATCGGATATTCAAAGCCCTTATGCAGATAGTGCAAAACATCGGCCAACTGTTCGGCAATATTCAGCAGCTCCTTCTCATCAAACGCTTCCTTTTCGCTTAGCCATTCCTCTAAATTTTTTCCTTCGGCATACTCGCGAATCAAAAAAATATATTCCGAATCCTCTGCCACATCTATTATTTTGGGAATATTGCTATGAGAAAACTTTTTTAAAATTTCAATTTCCAGAATTTGAAAATTTTCCTGCTTCTTCATTTGCTTAATGATTCTTTTGGTTTTCAGGCTTTCATGCTCTGTCAGATACACAGTATTGGTCTCTGTTTGGTGCAGGCATTCCAAAACATGATATTTCTCACAAATCACTCTCGGTTCCACTTTATTCTCACCTCCCAATAAAAAAAATAGTTCTTATGAATCATTTATGGTCTTATACTCTTATTTATCACTTATTATATCATATTTTTTAATAAAAGTCGTCCTCAATTTGTGGAATTTTTAAATTTTTTGTCTAATCACATTCTTTTTTCAATTCTATCTCTTTATTTTTGAGCGTTTCCATAGTTTTTATAGTTATTTTGCCCCATTTCCTTCTGAAGTGAAATTTTTTTCATAAAAAGAGCATTCCCCGTACATATTTCACGAGAAATGCTCTTGCTTTTTTCCATCGTGCCGTCTCCCGCCGAAGAAAATTCATGGATTTCCAGTCCCATGCCGGCAGAAGAAAAAGGGTTGCTTTTTTCTTCGCCCATGCTATAATAAAAAGGATAACACGGAAGCGCTTCAGCGTAAAATCGCCGCTTACGAACGGGAGGACATATGACCACGCAGGAATTTTGGAATAAAGTAAAGTCGCCGGAATATAAGATCACAAAGCCGCGCTTGGCCTTTGCCGAGGTCTTGGTGGAAAATCAGGACGTCATGCTGTCAGTGGAAAGCTTGTATGCCAAAACTCGTCAACTTTTTCCCCGAACGAATCTATCGACCATTTACCGCAATCTTGAAGCGCTGGAGCAGCTGAATATGCTCTATAAGATCACCACCGAAAAAGGCATCAATCTTTACAAGCTAAAATGCATCAGCAGCGAACATCATCATCACATCATCTGCACAAAATGCGGCAAGGTGCTGGATATCCATTACTGCCCCTTTGACGCCTTTTCAGAAATTGCCGCCAAGGCTGACTTTACTATTTCCGAACATCGGCTGGAACTGTATGGCCTATGCGGAGAATGCCGTGAATCCTAGTTATACCGAATCCTAGTTATACCGAATCCTTGGGTACCGGCGAACCGATCGCCTCTCAAAGCCCTTGCGCACAATAATTCTGCTCAGCCCTTCCGTTTCTACCTTCTCCCGCCGTCATGCAAAATCCGCATAAATTTCCACGCCGTTCATCTGCATATTGTATACGGCAAAAGTATTCATCAGCTCTGCCTGATGATTGGTCAACGGCAAATCAAAGGTTTCCGTGCAGGTCAGCGGCAGCAGCAGGCGGGAAGCAATATTTTTTTCATTAAAATAGCTCTTTAAAGTCAAAGCAAAGGTCATCACGCAAATATCCGTCACCAGGCCGGCAATCACAAAATTCGTCACCTCCGGGTGCTCCGCCAGCCATGTCTGAAAGCCCTCCGCCATAAAGCCATTGGTGCAGTTTTTCTCAATCCGCTTTGTCCTTTCCCCTTCCTTAAAAACCAGCTCCCTGATCAATTCGGCCTCCGCCGTCCCCTTTAAGCAATGCGGCACATATGCAGCAAACTCGGCGCTGCTCTCACTGTGGCAATCTTGGAAATAAATCCTGTGAAATCTCTCCGTTGCTTCATTTAAACGCTGTACCGGAGCAATAATGTCCTTGGCCCGCTCAGAAGCCAGTGCCCCCAAATTGACAAAGCCTTCAATCACATCCACAAATACAACTGCTGTTCGCTCCGGCTCTAAAGACAGAAGTTGCAAAACCGGTAGCTTCTCCCATGCCTTCTCAATTGCCAAAAGGCTCGCCATGGCCGTCTCCTGCTTTTGAAATAAATTTCGTTGCATTGCTTTCTCCCTTCTGCTGCCCTTATCAGCTCTGTCATTCCAATGCTTCGGCCGTCTCATTATCTTTGTCGGCTACCGAAGCTTCTGTTTCCAAAACGCCAGTGCATTTCTACCCTCCTGTCTGATTTAGGCGAAAATGCAAGTCCCCTGAAGCTGTTGAAGCCTCTTTTTCCATAAAAACTGCCGCGGCACGTTTCTGCTTTTCTATCCAACTCAGGCAAAATACGAATCTCCTGCCGCTGTCCAAGCCTCTCTCTTTACAAGAGCCCACCACAACGTGTCTGTACTTTCCTGTCCGATTTAGGCAAAAATGCAAATTCCCTGAAGCTGTTGAAGCTTTTTTCCCATAAAAACCTGCGCGGCACGTTTCTGCTTTTCTATGTTATACTTTGGCAAGAGCATTTTCCACGTCCGCTAAAATATCCTCAATATTTTCGATTCCCACCGAAAAACGAATCGTTCCCTCGGAAATTCCTGCCGCTGTCAGTTGCTCCGGCGTAAGCTGGCGATGCGTCGAGCTTGCCGGATGCAAGATACAGGAACGGATATCCGCAACATGAACCTCATTGCTGACCAGCTCCAAACTATCGATAAATCGCGCCGCCGCCTCTCTTCCGCCAACGATTTCAAAGGATACCACGCCCGACGCGCCCTTCGGCATATATTTTTGCTTCCTCTCGTAATACGGGTCCTTTTCTAAGCCAGGATAGAACACACGATTTATCTTAGCTGAGCTGTCCAGCAGCTTAGCAACCGCCAAAGCATTTTCCGAATGCGCCTTCATCCGAAGCGGTAAGGTTTCCAGTCCCAGATTTAAAATAAAAGCAGACATTGCCGAATTGGCGAAGGCGGCGCATGAAATGGGAGTTCCGCTGATTATTGACAATACCTTGGCAACGCCGGCGCTTTGCCGTCCGATTGAGCATGGGGCGGACATCGTTGTTCATTCGACCACGAAATATATGGATGGGCATGCAGTAGC
>JBGZBY010000121.1:0-16727 GCA_041844915.1 Eubacteriales bacterium | reverse complement strand
TTGGGTATCTACATTAACAGGTTTTTTTTAAGACCCTCGCATAAAGAAATAACACATTTGAAACAGAGAGGGTGGAAAATTACAGGGTATTATTCAAGTCTTTCACTTAGCAATGAAGATATATATAATAGATCTTACAGTATGTGGATTAAATGTAATTGTACACTGCTTTTGATTGAGTTATTTGGACTGTTAATTGTATATGTACTTAATAAATGTTTTTTAACAGGGAGTATGTTTGCGGCTCATTTTATAATGGTTTGTATATCGCAAGTGATTGCATGGATTATGACATTGAAAAGAGAGAAGAAATATGAGAAAAAGTAAGCACTTTATTCGGTCAAATGTTGTAGGATAGAAAAATTAGAATTTGGCTAAGAGGTAACTATCAATGGGAAGCAATATTGAGTACATCAAGCTATTTATGGAATTTGAATCTATCGACATGCCTGTAGTATATTTTTATGAAGTCGACATAGATGACGACCGCTTTGCTCTTAGATCGATTGAAGTTTTTTCAAATAGGGATGTAAAACTAATTTATAACCTATATCGAGATGTAATAGAGGCTTGTCATATCCCTACAGTAGATGAACTTAACGAAAAGGTTTGGGGAGAAGGCTTTTTTGCAATTACAATTTCCAAAGAAGAATTTGATAAAATCTGGAATAGTAGTATTTATAGTGGTAGCTTGACGGCTTTCTAAATCCCAGTTTCGTAAGGAGGATAATGAAATGCAATTACCATAGGGTGCAGTAAATCAAATCGATTTACTGTTTTTTTAGGAAGTCTTATTCATCGCCACCATACCCATATCAAAAAAACGAGAGGCGTTTATTACCTATGGCGATATATCATCTTAGCATAAAGATGATATCAAGAGAAGTGCAGTTGCAGTCGCCTCCTATCGTAGTGGCGAAAAAATAAGGAACGAGTATGACGGAGTTATCCATGACTTTATAAAACTACCACAGTAGTATTGACATTTTTCCCGTACTATGCTAAAATCATTTTGCAAACTACCAGAGTCTTTTGGGAGGAATATATCGTGAATATTAAATTATTTGATTCTGAATTAAAGGTAATGCATGTTCTCTGGAAGCAAGGAGATTGCACCGCCAAACATATTTCCAATGTGTTAAAGGAAGAAATCGGCTGGAATATGAATACGACCTATACCCTAATAAAGCGCTGCATTAAAAAGGGAGCAATCCAGCGCCTAGAACCTAACTTTATGTGTCATGCCCTTATTCCCCAAGAAAAAGTGCAGATAGCGGAAACCAAGGAATTCCTTGATAAAATGTTTGAGGGCTCCATTGACAAAATGTTCGCGGCATTGATTGGAAACAAGCAGCTCTCGGAAAAGCAAATCCAGAGCCTGAAGGAGCTTGTAAAAAATTTGGAGTGAGATAGCATATTCAAAACTACCCGGCTATGCTGAGAGAAAGGAGAATAATCCATTTTCTATCAAAAAGATATCTGGATTATATGTGAAAAAATGAGCTTATTACAAATGAGCGCTTCCGCAGCGGTACTTATCCTTGTCATTACTATACTAAGAGCATTGCTTATTCATAAGTTGCCCAAAAAAACATTTATGATTTTGTGGGGGCTGGCGCTTTTTCGCCTGTTGGCGCCTTTTTCTCTCCCCTCTGTTTTAAGCGTCTACTCATGGCTGCCGCAGCAAAATATAGAAACAGCAAATATGCGACAGCCTCTCCCTATAAACGAGCTTTTCCCCAGCGAAAATAAGAGTGCAACCCCAGAAATACATGCGGGATATATTCAAAGCACAGAAGCTGCGGCTTCCCTTCCTTTTGGCGCCATATCTGTTTGGAAACTGGCTTGGGCTGCCGGTTTTCTGGCGTGCTTCGGATTTTTTCTGCTTGCCTATCACAGAGGAATATCCAAATTCAAGCAATCCTCACCCATCGAAAATCCATTTATCGAGGATTGGAAGCTCAAACACCCGCTTTGGCGAAAGCTTTCAATAAAACAATCCGATCAAATCTCTGCTCCGCTTAGCTACGGCTTATTTCGGCCGGTTATCCTGCTTCCTCAAAGCTGGAACAGGAATGATACCGTTCTGCTGGAATATATCTTAACTCATGAATTGGTTCATATCCGGCGTTTTGATATTCTATATAAGGCCGTACTTATTCTGGCCACCTGTATTCATTGGTTTAATCCCATGGTTTGGGTGATGTTTCTGTTATTGAACCGCGATATAGAGCTCGCCTGCGATGAAACAGTTGTTCATATTTTAGGAGAACACAGAAAATCAGCTTATGCACATGCTTTAATTGATATGGAAATCCAAAAGGCGGGTATTATGCCGCTTTGTAATAACTTTAGCAGAAACGCTATTGAAGAAAGGATTCGCGCGATTATGAAAACAAAAAAAGCCTCTCTGCTTATGGCGGCTTTGGCAGCCGTACTAATCGTGGCCGTTACCGCCTGTTTTGCAACCTCCGGCGCGGCCGACAAAGAAAAAAGTCAATCCATCGGCGCCACTCTATCCGCACAAGATCTGGAGCAATTACTGGCTTTAAAATTCGCCGGATACGAAAAAATGAGCATTTCCGAGTATCAGACTAAAGCTTGGAAAGCAATCGACACTGTAAATTATCAGGAGCTGCTTGAACGAATTTCTAAAAACAGCAGCTTTTACGAGCAAAAGGATAACGATTCTGCTGCTTCTTTCTTCTTTTATGTGCTGGAGCCTCTTACTGCCGAAAAATGGCAGGAAAGAAAATTTGAAGGATACGCACAGACGAATTATAAAGAGGCTTGGGAAAATGCTGTATTGGAATATTCCTTTACCATAGCCATTACAAATCCTCAAACGCTCACCGTTGGAGAATACAATGAAACTCGCTTAGGGATTAGAAACGAGCTGAATGAATTGGTAAAAAATAAGACCTTGACGCAGCTTCAAGATGAAAACGCTATGAATTCCATAATCCGCTCGGAGCTTGAAGAAATTCAACAGCGCTATAACAGCGATAAACTGCAAATCGCTCTGGAATACGCCTATCGTCCCCTTTCGCAGCCGAATGCAAGCACCGCAGCGAAAATTCCAATTCAAGCACAGGGAGAACAAGAATATTCAAGTGCAACGGCAGAAGATTACCGCTCTTTACTCGCTCTTAAAACGCCAGACTATCAGACTATGTCCGTTTCGGATTTTAACCAGGGTCTGATTGAATGGGCAAATGAGGACTATGAGCGAGCTGAGCGAATCGCCGCGGATCATGCCCGCAGCAATTACGCCATTCCTCTGTCAAAAGAGGAACAGAGCTTTATTGAGCTTACCGTTTGGGCGTCCGGAATGGAAAATGCCGAATTGGTGCGAAGTCATCACCTGTCCGAGCCAGAGCAAAATCCAATCGCTGCCATCGAGCTCCCTGACAAAGAAAAATATGTCGAAAACAAAATATCCGCATGGTGCAGCGGCGCATATCGTTTTTCCTATCATATGGAAAATAAAAATACTCTTAGCATTGGCGAAAGAGATCACCACCTTGCCCAGCTTCTGTCAGAAATCCAAACATTGTGGAATACTACGGAAATAGAGGATCTGTTAAAAATGAATAAATCCGGACTGGAAGCAAGACTTCGTGAAATTGCCGCGCGAAACAGCAATGAAAAAATAAAATTTTCCATCGTGGAGGGGCAAGTTTATTTTGAACATGCCAAGGAACAAAGCTCTGAAGTATCAATACCGCAGGAGCAGCTTCTTGAAATATCTATTTCTTCCGCCGCTGTTGATTTTATGCAGGCAAAAGACAATCAAGATATTTATGCCGACTATAATGCCAAGCACTATGATGTAAGCATAGAAAAGCGCGCAAGCCTTGTATCCGTAGACATCCAATCCTTGACCAAAAACAATAATGCCTCACCGGTCAAGCTATACATTCCGAAGCAGTACCGGCAATATATCCGCATTGATGTTAGAAATGGAGCAATTGAAGGAAAAAGTCTGTTTGTAGATTCAAATATTACTGCCGCCATTGAAAATTCAAACCTAGAGCTTGTATTTCCAGCGGCTTTCACCGGAAGCTTTCAGGCTGATGTAAAAGAAAGCAATATAAATTTTATATCAGAAAATAATTATAAAAATTTTGACATTGATATTGTATCCTATGGCGCGATTGTTGAAGTACCCAATTCCTTCAAAAAAGCAGGAAATATTTACAGCTACTCCAACGGGAACAAAAATGCAAAGCTAAGCCTAACACTCGACGAATATAGTATGGCCGAATTCCAACCATCGCTCCCCTATTCTTAAAATACTTATACCATAAAAATCATTGTTTAAACCATGCTTCGCACCAATCAAAGGAGGCTTTGTTGCTATGCCCATTTTTACATTGATACATGGCACACATATTTTACACCCGTTAAAATACTCTCTAGATGTTTAGCAATTTCCCCTCCTCATTTGCTGAAAGATTACGAAAAAGAAAATCTTCACCCGCTTTCGCGGCTGCGAAAGGAGGCAATCTAATCGTAATCTAACGGCAAATCTGATGTACCTTTAACTTTTTTTTGCAAGTAAGTATTGTAGAAGACAGCCTAATTGCTCGTTTATGCTTTTAGTTGGGATAGGAAATTAGTAAGATAGTTAGCCATCATTTGCCTATATTGAAAATTTATTTTCATATAGGCAAATGCAGCTAGCTATCAAGATGATTTGCTTATGTTGCCTATACGAAAGCGAGTTCTTGATATAGGCAAATACAGCAGACCATCAAAGTGATGTGAATTGGAAGAGTATATTCAACGAGAGTTAATCCTATAAGAGCTTCTACCAACCACAGCTACAAAAACTTCCTGTTGAGATTGAAAAAAAAGAATCCTTATGCTATAATATATAGTTGCGTTGGATTCTTTTTTAAGATAAGCAAGAAGCCCGATAAATGGGCAAAACCCAAAAGACAAAGAGCGCGGTAAAGATATTTCCCAAAGAAGGAATGGTTTATACTCCACAGGACACTGCGCTAAAAATAACAAAAGCAAAGGAAAATCCTTTGAAACATTGCCAGAAGCGAAAAACTGTTTGCTGCCGCAAGATAATCAGCTCGCTGTCCGTTACAAAAAGGGCATAGACAAAATTTAGAGAAAGGCAGAAAGCCTTGTAAATCAAGGGTTTCTGGATAGGTATAAATAATATGAAACTAGGTATCGTGGGCTTGCCCAATGTCGGAAAAAGCACCCTATTTAACTCTTTGACCAAGGATAAGGCTGAAGCCGCCAATTATCCCTTCTGTACGATTGACCCCAATGTCGGTATCGTTACTGTGCCGGATAAGCGCTTGCAGGTTTTGACCGAGCTTTACAGCTCACAAAAAACCATTCCGGCAGTTATTGAATTTGTCGATATCGCCGGACTCGTCAAGGGTGCCAGCCAAGGCGAGGGCTTGGGGAATAAATTTTTAAGCCATATTCGCGAGGTTGACGCTATCGTTCATGTTGTTCGCTGCTTTGAGGACGGTAATATCGTTCATGTTGATGGCTCCATTCAGCCCCTGCGGGATATCGAAACCATTCAGCTGGAACTGATTTTTTCCGATTTGGAGGCTCTGGAAAGGCGCATGGCCAAAACAGCCAAGGCAGTGCGTGCCGATAAATCCCTGCAAGGCGAAATGGACTTTTTAAACCGCATCAAGGAAACCTTAGAAAGCGGGCAATCTGTCCGAAAGATGAGCATGACTGCCGAAGAAGCCGAAATGCTGAAGGGCTTTAATCTCCTCAGTGCCAAGCCGACAATTTACGCCGCCAACGTGGCAGAGGACGATTTAGCAGACGACGGCGCCGGCAATCCCTTTGTTCAGTCAGTCAAAGAACTGGCAAAGGCAGAAGGCTCGGAAGCCTTTGTGGTCAGCGCCAAGCTGGAAGCGGAAATTGCCGACCTTGACGAAGCGGAAAAGAAAGAATTTTTAAGCGAGCTGGGCTTGCAGGATTCCGGCCTTGATAAACTGATTCATGCTTCTTATTCGTTGCTGGGGCTGATCAGCTACCTGACCGCCGGAGAAAAAGAGGTCAGAGCGTGGACCATCACACGCGGCACCAAGGCGCCCGGAGCTGCCGGAAAGATTCACAGCGATTTTGAACGGGGCTTTATCAAAGCAGAAATTGTGTCCTATGACGATCTGATCGCCTGCGGCAATTACCAAGCTGCCAAAGAAAAAGGGCTGGTTCGGCAGGAGGGCAAGGAATACGTGGTTAAGGACGGGGATATTATTCTTTTCCGCTTCAATGTATAGGCTTTTTTGCGCCTTCCTATCGCTGAAAAAATAAAATTAAAAAGGAGTTGCCCGCGGCTATCGGTCAACTCTTTTTCCTTATTTCCCCTCCCGATTTGACCTGTTTCCATGCTCACAGCTTAGAAGCAAGGCGTCCTTGACAGGTCTTGCAAAAAATTGATTACACAAATTCAGAAAGCAGGTATTTATGAAAATAGATTCTCATATTCATATCACTCCGCCCGATATTATTCGGGATTTTAAAAAAATCGGAAAAACAGAGCCTTATTTTCGGCTTCTCTCGGAAACACCGCACAATCGCTTTGCCACTTACGAGCAAGTCGCCGAGCATTTGCAGGACAATTCCTTTGATAAGGGCATTGTCTTTGGCTTCGGTTTTCAGGATATGGGGCTCTGTCGCTATGTCAACGATTACACGATGGAAGCCGTCCGGCGCTATCCCGATTTACTCGTTGGCTTTATGGTATTGCCAGTTCGACATCCCGATATGGCAAAGGAAATCCATCGCTGCTATGAGGGCGGGCTGCGCGGCATGGGTGAGCTTTTTCCGGAAGGACAGCAAATGGAGCTTGCCACCCTGCATCAGACAAATTTAAAGCATTATTTGAAGGAATACCGCTTGCCGCTGCTGCTGCATACCAACGAAACCGTCGGGCATCCCTATGCCGGAAAAACCAAGGTTACCATGCAGGAGGTAGAAGCCTTTCTTCTGCATCATCAGGAAATTCCAATTATTTTGGCACATTTTGGCGGCGGCTTGCTTTTCTTCGAGCTGATGAAGGAGCTGCGTGCCGCCTTTGCCAATGTCTACTACGATACTGCCGCTGCTGTCTTTTTGTATGATAAGGCAATCTATCGAGTTGCTCGTGAAATCGGCATTTTGGATAAGCTCCTGTTCGGAACGGATTATCCCTTGCTGCCGATTTCCCGCTATGCCGAAAGCCTGTCCGAACTGACCGAAAGCGAAAAAGCGCTAGTGCTGGGCGAAAATGCAGCAAAGATATTGAAACTGTAAAAGATAAGCAGATTTGACATGCAATCATTCCCTCGGACTTCGTCCTCGGTCATTTCTTGCATTCTTATAGTTTTATACAAAAAGAAAAGCCTGAATGCAAGCATTCGGCTTTCCTTTTTGGGCTTTCTTTTCCATCCCAAAAGATAAGCAGATTTGGCATGCAATCATTCCCTCGGACTTCGTCCTCGGTCATTTCTTGCATTCTTATAGTTTTATACAAAAAGAAAAGCCTGAATGCAAGCATTCGGCTTTCCTTTTTGTATAAAACTGCAAATCTGCTTATCTTTTTGAAAATTGTGGGGCTCTTCTTGCTTTCTTTAAGCCGTATTTCTTTCTTTCCTTCATACGCGGATCGCGGGTTAAGAAGCCTTCTTTTTTCAAAGCGGGTCTGTTGTCGGCATCTACTTCCAATAAGGCTCTGGAAATACCGTGACGGATAGCGCCGGCTTGTCCGGTGAATCCTCCGCCTTTTACCGTCACCTTAACGTCATAGCGCCCCAACACACCAATCAAAACGAGCGGCTGACGCACGATTACCTTTAAAGTTTCCAAACCAAAGTATTCGTCAATGCTCTTTCCGTTTATAGTGATATTCCCATTTCCGGGAACTAAATATACTCTTGCTACGCTGCTTTTTCTGCGGCCTGTGCCATAATATTGTACTAAAGCCATGGATTATCCTCCTTTATTAGCCTAATTGAATGTTCAGTTCCATTGTTTCCGGTTTCTGCGCTGCATGAGGATGCTCTGCTCCACGGTAGACACGAAGCTTCTTTAAGGTCTGACGACCCAAGGAATTCTTCGGAAGCATACCCTTTACTGCGTGCATAATGACCTCTTCCGGCTTATTCTTTAACAAATCTCTGTACTTCACTGACTTCAATCCGCCAGGATATCCTGTGTGATGATAATGATACTTTTGATCCAATTTATTTCCGGTCAATACTACCTTATCCGCATTGACTACGATCACAAAATCTCCCATATCGGCATGCGGAGTAAATGTCGGCTTATTCTTTCCACGCAGCACCTTAGCTACTTCCGATGCAAGTCTTCCTAAAGTTTTTCCCTCAGCATCAACAACATACCATTTTCTACTGATTTCGGCTGCCTTTGGCATGAATGTTTTCATTGATCTTCCTCCTTGTTGTTTTCCGGTTTTATTGTTATTCATAAGATCCGGGGCTAAGGGATATATGAATTCACATTTAAGTATTATATTGAAATTTTCCCTCAATGTCAAGCACTTTTTCATTTTTGAGCAATTAAGGGGAATCCAGTTCATGCATTTCCTTCTTAATCTTAATTCCTGCCAAAGCCGCCCTGCCCTAGTCCGAGCTGGACAGTGGCAGTCATGCCCATCTCGGCAGTTGGGGAAGGTTCTTTCCCCCGCGCCTTTCTATTTTCCCGGCAGCTCCTTCGTTCCTTCCTCAGCCGCCTCCACCAGCTCTCGACTTTCCCTTAGAGATTCGCATAATTCCTGCATGGACTGAGCGGGCATAAAATAGCTGCCTGAAACCTCATGACAATCTCCTCCCAAAAATTCCAGCTGCTCCTTTCGGGAAATATTAAACGCCAGCACGCGATATCTCATGTTTTTCGCCAAATCTAAAATCATCCGCAAAATTGCCTCATCAGTCGGATTGATGCCGATCCCGTTGACAAATTCAGGATCCAAGATAATAAAGTCAATTTCCAGATCACGCAAATATTTGAGCGAGGAATGAAGCCCTCCAAAATTTTTCAAACCCACCTTTATCTCATGCGAACGAATAGTTGTCAAGCAGGTATTAATCAGTGTCGTCGCCTGCTTAAAAATTTCCTCGCCCAGAGCAAACTCCATATATTGCTTTTCGACTTTATTTTCTTCCATATTTTTAAGCAGATCCTGTAAATTCTCCTCATTGTAAAAGGTTGATTTCATTAAGCGAATCGTCACCGGCAGCATAAGCTTTTCCTTGGAATACAAATATTTCATATCCCATATCAAGCGCTTCCTTCTCCATCGTTCCAATTCCTGCGTAAAATTATACATTTCCGCAATCTCAATAATTTCCTTTTCCTTCATTTCCCTTTCCGAATTTACCTTCCAACAAATTCCGGCAATCAGCCCCACGGCATTGCCCTGCTTGTCCCATTTCAGCTCATATCGAATGAACAGTTCATCTCCAAGCAAAGCCGCGTACAGATAATCGTTGAGCATAGAAAATTCCGCGCTTCGATTGCTGTCCATCTCATCGCTGTACAGATAGTATTTCTGATTGCCGTAGCGGATCGCCTGATTCGCCGCCAGATCCGACTCTAAGATCATTCGGTGAATATCCTTTTTATCCGGCTCCTCTTTTGCAATACCGACCCCACAATCTACCTCGACCAAAAAGCTGTCCAAAAACAGCGGCGACTGAAACCGAAACAGTATTTCCTGCGCAACCGCTTCATAATTTTCCCAATCACAGGCCAGTGCATAGGTTTTGCCCCTTTCCCATTCAAACAATCTCTCAGCAAAATCATTAAATCTGTGCACCTGAAAATTTTCATCCACCATCAAAACGCCTTCGCTCAAGGAATTGACAATCTCCTTGGCATAGGAATCCATCATTGCCAGCGGAAGCTTTCTCTCCTGCACCACCAAAAAATAGGCCAAGCTAATCGGCAGCCCAATCATGATAAAATAAAAAATACCGTCATAAAGCCCATCCTTGGCAATAATATAAAACTGAAGCACCCCAATCAAGATCACGGCCATCATGGCGATCGCCAATATTCTGATCAGCTCTAAATATTTTGGATATTTTTTGGCCAAAAACATTTGAATTGCCCATGTCCCCAGCACGGCAGACGGAATGAACAGCAAGATATACAGCAAATTAAACAAAATTCCCGGCAAAGTATCCATCTGAATCTGCCAGCGAAACATCATACCGCTTTGGTACAGCGTAAAAGACGCATCTCCTATCGGCGTGAATTCCAGCGCCCACATGCAAGGAATCGCTATGCCGAAAATCAGAAGCAGCTCCTGTATTTTCTTTTCCAAATCCTGAAAAACCAGCAGCAAAACGCCCGCCAAAAGCAAAAGTGGTATCGGCAATATCAAATACCGATAGAGCTTCATCCAAAAATAGGCATTGGCATAGCTACTAGCATTTACCAGCATATAATTAGCAAAAAAGGTAATCGTCAGATTAATTTCAATCAGCAAAAAAATGCGCTTAATATTGGAACAATGATTCAGCATGTAAACATATACTGCCGAATACAAATAAAACACAATCAATACCACGCTAATTAAACTTATCATGATATCTTCTCCAGTGCGTCTTTGCTCATCGGCTTAAAGTAATAATATCCCTGAATAACATCACAAAACTGACGCGCTAAAAAGTCCTTTTCCTCCGGGGATTCAACTCCCTCAGCAACCACTTTCATTCTCAAGCCGTGCCCCAGTTCAATCATGGATTTTACAATGTATTCCGATTTTTTGTTCTTTCCTATCCCAACAACATATTCTCTGGGAATCTTCAGGGCATCTGCCTTGATGCTCCTTAAATAATGGAACGACGAATAGCCCGTTCCAAAATCATCGACGGACAAGGATATCCTCTCCTCCCTGATTTTTGCAAGAATCATTGGCAGCGCATACATCTGATTGGAGCGAAAGCTCTCCGTAATCTCTATCTTCAAGTATTCCGGCTGAATTTCATACTTTCGTACCACTTCTCGCAAATAGTCAATCACTTCCTCTGTTTCAAAATGACGCATTGACAAATTGACAGACAGGGGCAAAAATTCCAGCTTTCCCTTTTCCTCCCATTCGCTGATCTGTCGGCATGCATTCTCCAGCACCCATTCACCCAGCTGAATGATCAGATTTTCATTTTCAATCTGTGGAATAAATGCGCCGGGCGTGATAAATCCCTTTTCCGGATGATTCCAGCGAATCAGCGCTTCCGCCCCTTTCATTTTTTCGCTTTCAACCACTACCTGCGGCTGATAGTACAACTCAAATTCATTGTAGCGGATTGCTCTTTCTATCTCCTGCCGAATCTTAATCCTTTCCTGCAAATAATTCCGTCCATTTTCCGAATACAGCTCCAGACTGCCGACTCCTTTGATTCTCGCTCCGTAGAGTGCGGCATTGGCATTGTTGACCAGCTCGGTCGCCGTCATTCCTTCTTCAAAAACAGCCGCTCCCACTGACATCGTCAAATATATTTTCAGATCTTTGATGTAAAACGCATGCTTAACCCGTTCCTGAAGCTGGTCGGTTCGATATTTGATATCCTTCTCCTCGTAAATGCGATTCAATAAAATTAAAAATTCATTGCCTTCCATGCGGGCGGCGATTTCTCCCGGCCTTAATTTGCTGCTGATCAGCTCGGCAAATTGAATCAAAATCCGATCCCCTTCATTATGTCCGAGCGTATCATTGATCCGCTTGAAATTATCAATATTTAGCACCAAAACTCCCATATGCTTTTGACCGCGCCGAATCATGCGCTGAAGCTTTTCATGAAACATCACTCGATTAGGCAGCTCTGTCAGCATATCATAATACACCAGCCGGCTAAGCTCCTCCTCCAGCCTTCTTTTTTCCTCGATCTCCGCCTCCATCTTTTTTTTGAATACTATACAGCACTACCTGCCGCCGCTCAACTCTTTCCTCCAAAATTTCCTTCAAGCTTAAAAGCGTATTTTCCATCTTCCTGATTTCTTCAATATCCCGAAAACTGAGTACGCGAAAGCCCTTCTTTTTCCTCTCATCATTGATTTTGGTCTCCGTAAATACAACGCTTCGCGTTGAGCCATCCGCACAGAGCAAAGTAACTTCGCCCGTTCCGATATTTTTAAAAAAATCTCTGGCATCCTTCCCGTATAATTGTATCGCCGAAAAACCGGATATTTTCTCCGCTCCCTCATTCATACGATTGATGATATAATCCTCCGAGGTAATCAAAAAACCTCCCTGCAAAAGCTCCATTGATTTCAAAATGACCAAAGAAGCGTCCGCGTCAATAAACACATCTTTAATAATGCAGTAATAAATAAGGATCACCGCCACCGCATAGATAATTACCGCATATTCTTTCATGTTCAGCAGGCCTATGTTATGCTCTTTGATACTGAAATATCCGCCGGCAAGCATCAGACCAATAAACAGGACATAGATAAAAATCTCTCTCGTTTTGCGGTTTTCAACCTCATCCTTTTCAGCGTATTCCGCCAAAAGGAATATATCGCTGCCAAAAAGTAAAAAATAACCTGAACAGCAAAAAATAGCGGATACTCCGCGCCTTCTGTCAGAGTATCTCCGCCATAAAGCTGCTGCTTTAACTCTGGAAAAATACGAATAATATAGAGATAAATATTGGCTATATAGGGCAAGCTTAAAAGAATAAGGAAAATTATCTTTTTTCCTTCATTAAACCCAGCACATAAAAAGAAGTGACCGCGACAGCCGAATAGAACAGGTAGGAATACACTTTTCCAAATAAGCGAATTCCTATAATATTGATCGGGTTTTTAATAATACCCGCAAAAAATAAGCTTAGGCTCCAAACGCTTAAGCAAACAGTCAAAATAAAAAAGAAACGATTTACCGGATTCGTCCGATCCAGTACTAAAACCTTTATTCCCACAGAAATATATATTAGTGCCAGTATCAAATATAGTGCCGCAAAAAGCTCCATGCTGTCCTCCCTATATGCTGATATACTACTGAAGCTCATACTTCTCACCGCATTAAATACCACTCCCTAATCCATCTCCTGTCATCGTTTCAATGTAACGACATTCGTTCCATTATAATTTATCTCATACTCCACGATCTGAATGCTTGCCGTTCCAGACGCGCTCTCGTCAAAAATCGGTGTCGCCGGTATTTCATAGATAATGAAGTCTGCGGAATGAATATTTTGCTTTGTTCTAGGTAAGCTAACTGCCGACGCTTCATCTGGCGTGAAATAATAAAAATTGCCGCTCTTATCTCTGCGATAGCTCCCGGTCAAAAGGCTTTCTCCGGTAAAGCGCAAGCCGGTTTCTGTTTTTTCTACCAGTGTCATCCCATAAAAGCGGCTTCCTACCTTGGCTTTTGCCGGATTAAACGGATTTTCCAAATAAACTGGCGGCTCCTTCGCATCTATCTTTTGAATAATGGTATCATTTTCTTGCACCAAAATCGTAATTTCCGTTTCCGCTACATACCATCCCGCCACCCAACCGGTTTTCTCTGGCTGATATTCAATCTGATACCAAATGCGCCGCTTGGAATCCAGCGTAGTATCCAGCACGGTAAATTTTGCTTCCTTAGGTACTCGAAATAAAAAATTGCCATCCTCATCTGGCTCGGTCCGGACATTCAGCCCCTCCGACAGCACGCTGATATATGCCACGCTGACGACTCGATCCTCAAATTGCGGTTTTTCCGGTATGGCAATCTGCACCTGCTCCTCCTTCAGGCTGTCCTTGATCTGCTCCTTCGCGTCGTTTAATGCTCCGCAGGAGCTTAACAGTATAACACAACAACAAACTGCAAACAACCGCTTCTTCAAATTGTCCTCCTCTAGTTACATTACGCAAGCCTCTTAAACGGTTCTTCTCGACTGCCAAATGCTCCGAATCGCTTTCTTTTTGATAAAGCTCTTAACGATATGCTCTCCATGCCTTGTCATATCTATAAACTGCGCCGCTACATCATAGACGCCCGGCTCCTTCGTTCGGCTGCGCAAAATCTTTGCTTTGACATCCACAATATGGCCTTCTACTCTCATTCTAAAATTCATAACCAAACCAATCATCAGTTCCTGGCGGCTCCAAAACTTGATGCCACCCTCCGAAATATCCTCAATCCGAATCGGAATCGGAAAGTCCAGCCCTACGCTTTTGACTTGTCGCTCCATTGAAACGATGATGCAAATAAGATCATCATTCATCTCTACCATAACTCTTTCTTGAACTCTGATTCGATCCCCTATCATTTTATTTTACTCTCCTTACATCACAACACAGTGCCTTTAAACCAGCTTATTTTTTGCCAATGTCAATGTAAAAATTTCTCGAACATTTTCCCTCGTCAGCTTAACATAATTGCCGCGCAAAACAACCTTTTCTGCAAGCACGGCTACATCCTCATCCCTGCCCCCCAACTCCTCCAGAGTTGTCGGCAGGCTCAACTCCTTCAAGTATCTAAGGAATGCCTTAATTCCGTCCATCGCTGCTGTCTTTAAATCTTCTCCATCAAAATCTACATCCCAAACATTGATCGCCAACTCCGCCAATGCAGTAATATCCTCGTTATGCTCTAAAGCATAGCGCATCCATGCTGGAAAAACCACCGAAAGCGTTGCTCCATGTGCCGCTCCATAAAAGGAGGAAAGCTCGTGCCCCAGACTGTGCGAGCCCCAGTCCTGCTCCCTGCCAATGCCCAAAATATCACTGTGAGCAAGTGTTCCCGCCCACATCAGATTGGCTCTTGCGCCATAGTCCTTCGGCGTATCCAATAAGATTCGAGAATTAAAAATAATCGAATTCAGCACCGCCTCACACATGCCGCTGGTCAGATCCACATCCTCTGTATAGCTGAAATATCGCTCCAAAATATGCGACATCATATCTATCACACCATAAAAGGTCTGCTCCCTTGGCAGAGTCATCGTCAGCATCGGGTTGAGAATAGAAAATACCGGCTTAACAATGTCGCCGCCGCTGCCTCGCTTTTCCATGGTCACTTTTTTGGTGATCACCGTCCTCGCCGAGCCTTCGCTACCCGACGCCGCCAGCGTCAAAATCGTACCCACCGGAAGCGCCTGCTTCATCACCGCCTTGCCCGAAAAGAAATCCCAAAAATCACCGTCATAAACCGCTCCGGCAGCAATTGCCTTGGCTGTGTCAATGACCGAGCCTCCGCCCATGGCAATGATAAAATCTACGCCATAGTCCCTAACCTTGTCAATCCCCGCATATACTAAATCATCCTTCGGATTCGGCTCCACTCCTCCCAATTCAACATAGGGCAGCTTCGCCTCCTCCAAATATCTCTTTACTCTGGCCAAAAGCCCCGATCGTAGAGCTGAGCCTCCGCCGTACAGCAAAAGAGCCTTTGTCGCTCCATATTCCTTTGCCAGAGCTGCCACCTTCTTTTCGGTATCCCTGCCAAAGATAAACTTGGTCGGGGAATAGAATATAAAATTATTCATCGCTTTCGTCCTTCTTATTTCATTTTTCTGTACCTTCCAAAAACCTGCACCTGTTTCCCGTTCTAATACCTGTCTTTCAGCCGCTCTTTTAAAAACTGAACCGCCGCCTTAATATCTCCCTCCGGATCCTCACCGGTTTCTCTCTCAATCGTCAAATAGCCCTGATAACCGATCTGCCGCAAAGCGCCGATCCAGCCGTCAAAATCGACCTTCCCCTGCCCAAGCGGCATTTCTACAAAAGCAGGACTGGTAATAATAACCTTGGCTGAGGGATTATAAATATTTTCCGGATCGGTATCGTATAGCTTAATACCGTCCTTGGCATGCGTATGCACAATGTAATCTGCCAGCGTCAGTACACCTTTGACCGGATCGTCACCTGTCACCATAACAAAATTGGCAGGATCAAAGTTAACTGCTACGCCCTTTGAACCCAATCCGTCCAAAAATCGCTTTAACGTAGCTGCCGTTTCCGGTCCCGTTTCTACCGCAAAATGCGCCTGCATGGAGTTGGCATACTCCGCCAGCCGATAGCAGGCCTCCTGCATAACATGAAATCTCTCAGAACGAGCATCCTCCGGTACGATGCCGATATGCGTTGTTACAATATTGGTTCCCAGCTCCTTGGCAAGCTCTAGGATCGCCTTGGACCTTTCAATTTTTTCTGGATTGGCTGCTTTCTCCATAAAGCCGCCGCCCAAATCGCCGCATAGCGCTGAAATCGTCAAGCCGCTGTCGGCAACCGCTCTTTTAAAATCCAAAAGCGCCTGCCCCCTCAGTCTTTCCGGACTGAGCTCGCCCTTCGTCGCATAAACCTGAATTCCCTCTGCTCCTAATTTTTGGGCGGTTTTTATCGCTTCCAGCACCGGCTGGTGAAATGACTCCAACAAAACTCCTATTTTCATCCTTTCCCTCCCTCTTGGCATATACACGCATTTCTCGGATATTATAGCGATAGTATTCTCCTACTGATTATTGCTTACATCATACCATGTTCCTACGATTTTTTCAACTGCAAAACCGGAAATTACCAGTAAACCCTTAAAATTTCCGAAAATCCCATAGATTTTTCCTTGTTTTATTTTTTCTCTGTAAAAAACAACGCCCACATTTTTTGCGATAGTGTCAATAATCTTTCGCAAATTCATTTTCAGCCGACGGCGTACCATAGTTAGCTGGCTGCAGACTGATCGTCAACCTTGCGCTGGAGTTCCAGATCAAACAGGTGATTCATGTTGAGATACCGCT
>JBGZBY010000120.1:0-12161 GCA_041844915.1 Eubacteriales bacterium | reverse complement strand
AAGCTTAATTACTCCAAACAGAAAAAAAGTTCAGCTTGTAATAGGCTGAACTTCTCTTTTGCTTTTAAAATTTTCCAAATAATATAATACTTCACTTGCTGTTTATAACATGCTTTATAAGTCATGTATTTAAATTCTAAGCCAATTTAATACATTTAAAGCTCGAGGAACAACTGTCAACCAACGAAAAAATAAATCTTCAATTACACAAAACTTTCTTTTTTCTCTTTTTCCCAAAAAAGCTGTCGCTAAGCTTTTTGGGAGATATCCTTTCCCAAACGATAGTTTTTTATCTGTTTGAAAGAAAGGATATTCGCTCTGCGACAGCTTCTTTATTTTGTTAATAATACCAGAAATAGCTGATCAGTCCCAATCCTAATACATCGGCAATCGAATGCGAAAGGAAAATAGGGTATAAGTTCTGGCGTTTTGTCTTTTCATATAAGAAGTAATACACCAAGCCCAACACAATCGCAATGCCTGCCGCCGGTATCAGACCTTGATAGGTATGGAAGGAAAAGCGAACCAACAGCGAAAAAAGAAAGGCATACTTTACATTTTTGGGAGCCACAAAAAGGCACATCCCCAAAAAGTAAATTTCTTCGTATACTCCATTTAATAAGGCAAACAGAATACTGGAAATATCCGTTCGCGCTATGAGCATTTGAAATGCATTCAAGCTCGCCGAAGCCGCCTGTGTTCCGGCGGTATTTGCCGCTGCCATATCAGCCGCTGCCTGCGCCTGATAGACAATACTTGAAGTTACCATATAAAAAGCATCCTGTGCAAGCGCAACGACAATAAACAAAAGAATTCCGTAGAGTGTCGTCTTCAGACCGATTTTGACCTTCCACTGGGAAAAATCAAAATTGCGTACCCATAAATAGGCCAACGCAGCCGATAACAGTATAACCTCTGTAAGAATGGCGCCGAAATTATCGTATGTTATTTTCTCTACTGCCGTTACCGCTTTATCGTCTAGGGTAAAGTATTGCAGGGTCGAAGTATAGATCGCCTGTCCAAACATGATGATAGTTACTACCAAGATATCCCACCACCGCAGATGCGTCAGCTTCTGTGGGCCTCTTATTTTTTCAACAATATTCACGATTTTTTCCTCCAAAACACAAAACTACCAAACTCTCAATCTATCCTCTGGTTTAACGTACATCGGATCTCCTTCTTTTACGTCAAAATCGGTATAGAACTGGTCTAATTGATTTACGATATTATTGACTCTGTATTTTCCCGGCGGATGTACATCCGAAAGATGGGCGATAGCAAAGTCCCTCGTCATCATCTCTCGCCATACCTGAGCATAGGCTTCAAAGACCAGCTTGGTATTATAGCCTTTTTCCTTGGCAATATCAATAGCGATGGTCATACCGCCCAGATCAGCCATAATCTCGCCAGTAGAAATCTGACCATTGACATAATAGCCTGGGACAGCCTCCAGTTTAGAGTAAATATCTGCTGCCTGCTGTACCTTTTCCTTGAATTTTTTCCAAATCTTCTTTTTGCCACCAATTGGAGAGATTTCCATTTTCATCGAATTTAGAGCCTAAACTGTCAAAAGCATGTGTTACCTCATGTCCGATGACTGCGCCAATTTTGCCGAGGTTTTCTTCCTTGGTGCCGTTTGGATTGTAAAACGGCGGCTGTAAAATACCTGCCGGAAATACAATCTCATTTGCTGATGGACTATAATATGCGTTTACTATATGCGCAGGAAGCCCCCATTCCGACCGGTCCGGCATTTTGTCAAGCATGCTTAAACGCTTTTCCAAGGATCGCTTGCGAATCTTTATAATGTTGGAAGCTAAGCTGCCGCCCTGCTCTGTCGATTCGATGGCAAGATTGGAATAATCTTCCCAGTTATCCGGATAACCGATTTTCACCTGCATTGTATCAAGCTTTTTTAATGCCTTTTGCTTGGTTTGCTCGGTCATCCAGTCCAAATTATTAATTCTCTGGATATACCTTGCCTTGATATCGCGAAACATATTTACGACATCCTCTTTTGCCGTAGGCAGGAAATTCTTTTCTACATATACTTTACCTAATATATTAGAAAATATACTATCTACTACCCCAAAAGCTTGTTCCTCATCTGTCGGCAAATTATATACGCCATCCGCTGCAGAATCGTACTTTGCCTTTGCTTCTATCAAATCCTTTGACAAAGAGCTGGTAAATGTAGTAATGATTTTTGCTTCTAACTGTGCTTTGAAAGCTTCTAAGTTAGCCTCTTGATATAATTCATTTGCTTTTGCAAGTGAATTGGGGTGAATAACAATGATTTTCTTGGCATGATCAATCTTTAAGCCTTTCGCTGCTTCTAAAAACGGCAAATTCGGCGTAAGTGTTTTGAGTTCTTCCCAAGTCATAACATTATAGGTCTTTTCAAAATCTTGTTCTTCTTCTTGAGGCAATTGCGCCGCAGCCATATCTTTTTCCAAAGCATAAAGCTGTTCTGCCTTTTTGTCGGCAACCTCCGGCGAATCTCCTATTATGGTAAAGATTTCTTTCAAATATTCTTTATACGCTTTCTGTTGCTTTAAAGCATATTCGTCATTGTCCTCAAAATACTTTTTGGAAAATCCCAAACTAGGCTGGGCAATAAATAACGCATTAACCAAGCTATTTTTTGTATCTTGAAGAATGTCAAAAGAAAATAAGGTTAGAATATCTTCTTGTGCCAAAGCAACCAGCACCTTATTCAAGTCTTCTCTTGTCTTGGCATTTCTTACCATATCCAGATATCCTTGAATCGGCTTAATTCCCTGCTCGTTTCTGCTTTTAAAGTCCAGCGCTTGATTATAAAGATCTATCAGCTTTTTATCATCGCCGCCTTCCTTTAAACTGGCATAATTTGCCCTCAAATCCTCTATCATTTGACTTATACGGGCTTCTGTCTTCTTTTGAGTTTCAAAAAAATTGTCTATGGCAGCTTCTCCTTCCGGAATTTTTGATTCTTTCAGCCATTTTTGGTTGATATAGCTGTAAAAATCTGTTTGTGGCGTCGCTGCCTGCTCCGCCATGGCTTCCTGTCCTGCTTTTGGCTTTTCTTCTTCTGGCGTTGCTTCTTTATTGGCCGAATCTTTTTCAGTGCTTGCTTGCGCCTGAACCTCTGTTTTCGGCTCCATGCTCTTTCCGGTCGTTCCCGGAGTGCATGCGCTCGTCAGCAAAAGAATGCATACCAAAATAGCAGATAGTATCCTTTTTTGCATTTTTTCTCCTTTTTTTGTCAGCTTCTGTTTCCTAGATTTTAATTTATCGGTACAAGCTCTCCCGCCTGTCAAGAGAGATTCCTTTTCATAAAATAAATCTCCTTGATTTCCGCCCCTTTATTTTTTAGTACTGAATCGGCACCTCAACGCATTTGCCCTCTGCCACATAGACCAGAGTCGAGTCATCTTTAATATAAGTTTCTACTGTATAGGTTTTTTCATCCTTTAGCGTGTACACGGTGGTCGAAATCCAATTTGCGGTTTTCGGCATATCCTCTGCCTTCAAATTTGATTCCTTTGCTGCCTTTACCATTTCTAAGGAGGCTTTTATTTTTTCCTTATCGGCTTCATTATCCATCCCCCATGTCTGGTCTTTTTCCATTCCCGTCATGCTTACAGTGACGATATCTTCCAGCTTCGGCAAATTAAGTCCCTTGGAACCACATCCGGCAAGAATCGCCATTAACAGTAAACCTGTGATAATTGTTTTTTTCATCTTTTTCTCCTCTCTGTGAAATATTACTTTGCTACTATAACACATTTTCTTTTTGGTTTCGTTATTAACAGCTTATTCTTAGATTAATATTTTCTTAACTTTTTTTAATCCTTAGAAAAAACTATGCCCTGCCTCTATCATTTTGCCTCTATTTGGCTTTTTCTCTGTCCTAGCTCTTTCTAAAAACATCTTTCCTAATATCCTTTTTTGTAGTAAAATAAACAGGCGATTTTATTATTGACCTTCCATTGCTTTGGCAGGTCATAAAAACCAGCGCACCGTTTCCGCTCTCCTGCTGCGGATTGCAAGGCAGGTACATCAGTTATGACGAAACACTTATTTCTACATTATTAAAGGAGTTTTCCCTATGAATTTTCTTTTCTTTTTTATTGATTTTATTTTCCGGCTTAGTGTCAAGGTTCAAAAGAAGGTAGCAGGCTATCCCCGACAAAAGGCTCCCAAATCCAGCATAATTACCCGAAGCCGCTTGCTGATTTTTTCGGCTTTTCTTTGCTTTCTGGCAGCAATCTTTTTTAGCCTTTCCTTTTTGCTATATATGGCACTTCTCCTTATTTTTATCAAATATGTTCTGGACTTGAAAACTCGCGCGCTTTATATGCTCACCACAGTACGCGGCTTTTTTCAGAATGCTATTTCCTTTTCATTCCTTCTTTTCCTGCTGTTGTCCTCACTTTTATTAATGCTGGAAAAAAATTTACAAAGCTTATTCGGCAAGCAAAACGCGGAGGTTATTCTCTTTTTGCTGACCTCTGTCCTCGCCTGCTCAATCTGGGCTTTTATTAGCTGCTGTGCTAATACAAAGGTATCTATTCTGGTCAATGCAACCTTGACTGCCATCTTTAGAATTCTTTCTCCGGCGATCAACCATATCGTTTCTCACTTGCCTTCCAATTTTATTATTTCGTCTTCTTCGCCTGATGAAGAAGTAAAGAGCGCGGAGGCGATTCAGTTTTTAAAAAGCGAAGTCAACAATCTTCTTTTTCCGGTTATGATTATTTTAGCCATCGCCGCTCTTTTCTGTATTTTAAAAAAATACTGGATTGAAAAATACAATCATGGGCAGGATATCGAGGCTTTACCGGAGGACAGCATGGATTTTTAGAAAAATTGTAAAAGCAGAAAAAACATAGGAAAAAACCTGCACACACAGGGGTATAACCGCAGAGCATGCAATTGGAAATAGGAATTCCGAGAAAATCAGATAAAAAAGATGTTTTGGGGATATCATTGCCCTTTACTTGACAGCAAAGGACAGAATTGTTATTATGGTTATAATGCCGTGAAAAAATCTATGCGGCAAAGAAGAATGCAAGACTTGCAAAGGAGATTAGTATGAAAAAAATCTTATCCCGAAAGGAAACGCCAATAGAGCAAACTTGGAATTTATCTGCTCTTTATTCTTGTCCGCAGGCTTTTGAGGACGCAAAAAACAATTTAAAAAATACGGTTGATGATTTTAAATATCGCTATGAGGGCTGGTTATCCAATGCTGTAACGATTAACGCCTGTCTTGGCGAATATCGGGAAATCCTAAAGCAAATTTCCGATATTGCCCATTATTCCGAGCTGGGCTTGTCCGTAGATCAGACTGACGGCGATCAAATCCGAGAGTATCAGAAGACCGGCAGCTTTTTGGCAGAAATGGAAGCAAAGCTTAGCTTTATCGAAAGTGAAATTTTAGGGCAGGCCGACGAGGTCTTAAGAGAGGCCGCTCAAGACGCAGAGCATGGGCTTTATCTGCAAAAGCTGCTAAAAAAGAAGGCTCACATTCTAAGCAAGGAAGCGGAATCGGTAATCAGCAGTCTGGGAACTACTCTATCCCTGCCTTATCAAATGTATGATACCGTGAAATTCAGCGATATTCACTTTAAAGAAATCGACTACAACGGCCGTACCTATCCCTTGACTTACAACAGCTTCGAGGGACATTTGGAGCTGGAAGCAGATACCAAGCTGCGGCGCAAGGCCTTTCGCCGTTTTTCCAAGGGGCTTGCCAAGTATCAGCATACAACTGCCGGACTTTACAATGCGCAGGTAAAAAAGGAAAAAACACTGGCTACCCTGCGCGGCTACGAAAGTGTTTTCGACTATTTGCTGGATAAACAGGAGGTCAGTTCTGAGCTCTATCATCGACAAATTGATATCATTATGAGCGAGCTGGCGCCGCATATGCGCCGCTATGCGAAGCTTCTGCAAAAGGTGCATGGCTTGAAAAAAATGACCTATGCCGATTTAAAAATTGATCTTGATCCCTCCTATGCTCCGACCGTTACCTATGAAAAAGCCAAGGAATACATCCTCGACGGCTTATCTGTACTGGGAAAGGACTACGGCAGGATACTAAGCGATGCCTTTGAAAATCGCTGGATTGATTACTCGGAAAATCTTGGAAAAAGCACCGGCGCCTTCTGCGCCAGTCCTTACGGCCATCAGTCCTTTATCCTGCTTAGCTTTAACCACAAAATGAACGAAGTTTTGACCTTGGCTCATGAGCTGGGGCATGCCGGTCATTTTCAGTTGGCAAATTCTCATCAAAATATTCTCAATGCCGACTGCTCGCTTTATTTTGTGGAGGCGCCTTCCACCACCAACGAGATCATCATGGAAAATTATCTGCTTAAGCATGCCAAAGATGCCAGAATGAAGCGCTGGGTGCTTTCGCAGATGATTTCCAAAACCTATTATCATAATTTTGTTACGCATTTACTGGAAGCGGCTTACCAAAGAGAGGTTTACAAAATCGTTGACCAAGGCGGCTCTGTGCAGGCGGACACCTTAAATTCCATCTATAAAAAGGTATTGACGGATTTCTGGGGCGACAGCATTGAACTGACCGATGGCGCCGAACTGACATGGATGCGGCAGCCTCATTATTATATGGGCTTGTACTCTTATACCTACTCTGCCGGATTAACCATAGGCACGCAGGTTGCCCGTAAGGTACTAGATCACCCGGAGGTTGCGGAAAGCTGGCTGAAGGTCTTAAAGCTTGGCGGAACCAAAAACTCGGCAGAGCTGGCGCAAATCGCCGGAGTCGATATCACAACTGACGCTCCTCTGAAGGATACCATCGCTTATATCGGTTCGCTCATTGATGAGCTGGAAGCATTAACGGATCAGCTGGAAAAATAAAATAAAAAAGCTGGCGCTGGGACTTATCCCAGCGCCAGCTTTTAGTATATAATCTGCCTGCGGCAGCTGTTTTTGCCCTGCTTTTGGCTACTTCCAACCGAACAGGTTCCAACCACCCTACTTTGGCATATAATCTGCCTGTAACAGCTGCTTTGCCCTGCTTTTGGCTGCTTCCAACCGAACAGGTTCCAACCACCCTACTTTGGCATATAATCCGCCTGTAACAACTACTTTGCCCTGCTTTTGGCTGCCTCTGACTGGGCTTAACAATTCTTTTCGCATCGAAGCTTGCTCCTTGCGGAGAGAAATGGAGGTCAGAGCCTTCCTTCTTCCAAAATTTTCAGCTTATATTTTACAATTGTTCCTCCTTCTTCTCTGTTTTGAACGGTTATTCCATAATCATCGCCACAAAGAAGCTTAATTCGCTGGTCTACGTTCTTCATACCAATCCCGCCCAGCTTCGCTTTTATCAAATTGTTATCCTGCTCTTTGGGCTGCGGCTTATAGCCTACGCCATTATCGCTTACAGTAAGCACCAGCTCCCCCGCCTCTTTTTTATAGGAAATTTCTATTTTTCCCATTTTTTTCTGCGGCCTTATTCCATGATAAATACAATTTTCTACAATTGGCTGTAAGATCAACTTCGGTACCGCCACCGCAAGCAATTCTTTTTCTCCGCTGATTTGATAGCTAATTTTGTCAATATATCTTTGCTGCTGTATTTTCAAATAATTTTCCGTATGCGCCAGCTCTAGCTCTAAGGGAACAATGGTTTGATTAATATTCAGCGATAGGCGCAGCATTTCTCCCAGCGCCTTGCTGACCTCCACTACTTTTTCATTTTCCCCGAACTCCGCCAACCATAGAATGGTATCTAGGGTATTATACAAAAAATGCGGATTGATCTGACTTTGCAGAGCCTTTAGCTCAAAAATACGCTTCGCGCTTTCTTTCTGCGCAATATCTTCGGTCAGCAGCTTGATTCTGTCCAGCAAGGCATTGTATTCCCTCGCCAGCGCTTTGATTTCAAAGGAACTTCGCTCGCTGATATTCAAATGCCCCCAGCTTTCGTCTAATTCCTTCATTGCCCTTTGCAGCTCAAAAATCGGCTTCGTCAGTTTATTGGAAATGGCAAAGCTGACGATAACGCTGATTCCGACCAGCAGCAAATTAGCCCAAATCAAAGTTTTCGTAAAGCGGCTTTTTAGCTGCTCCACATTTTCCATTGACGAAACGCCAATCAATCGCCAATCCGAATGTGGAATCGTTTTCTTGGTAATGATATGATGGCTGACGGCAACCGCCGCTTCATCGGAGAGCTTGCGCAGCTCATCGGCCTTCATCTTATCCATTAGGACGCTTTCATCGGGATGATACAGAATTTGATTTTGCGCGTCTAAAATATAGGCATAGCCTGTTGCTCCAAGCCCTAAGGCCGAAATATAATCCTCAATAAATTGATAGCCAACATCAATTAATACTACCCCTAAATGCTCCTTCTTATCATCTATGATTTCATGACTGATGGAAATTACCCAGCTTGATTTATCCATTGTAAAATCGCCATGCCGAATAGAGGTAATCGCCGGCATTTGATTGGATTGGACTGCCGCTTTATACCAGCTCTCCTCCATCATATTATCGGAAAGCGGAATTGCCATATTGCTGTTGCTGGTGATGGCAAAACCATTTTTGGAAATAACGGCAATGGTCTGAATTCTCGGATCGCCCTTGGCAGAAATATTGACCATTCCGACCAATGCTTCGATTGCTTTGCTGTTTGACTGCTTAAGCGCTTCTTTCGTTTCAGAACTCATAGCAATCAAATCACTTAGCGCTTTTATCTTATCCAAATAGGCGGAAATATAATTACTGGCTTGAAATACGGCATCATCGGTCTGCTTTCTTATATTTTCCAATATAATCTGACTAGCGGAATAATAGGCCATCGCCGACACCAGCGATACAAAAGCAAACGAAATCGCTAAAAAAGAGCACGCAATTTGGACATTGATTTTGGAAAAAAAACGCCTAATTTTCATTGAATTGAATTCCTTGTCGGTATTGCTTTGGTGTAACGCCCCATGCTTTCTTAAATTTAGTGATAAAATAATTTACATCCTCTATTCCGATCTGTTCGGCTATTTCATAATTTTTCATTGGTGTAGAAAGCAGCAAGAGCTTCGCTTTTTCCATTCTCTTTTTATTGACATAATCCTGAAAAGGCACTCCAAAAATCTGCTTTATCACCACACTCAGATAGCTGCTGTTAAAGCCGATATCATTCGCCATTTTTACAAGTGAAAGCTCTGGTAAAAAAATATTTTGCTTCATATATTCGGTAACAATCGCTGTCAAATCGGAAAAATCGTATTCTTCCTCCGTCTGCGCCGTAATTTTCTGGCATTCCCTTTGTTTTTGCCTTTCATTGAGCAGCGCCGCGATTTTGGAAAGCACGATCTCAATATCTGCTTTGGAAATTGGCTTTAGGATATAATCATCAACCTTAGCGCGAATCGCGGTTTGCGCATATTCAAAATAATCGTATCCCGTTAAAATAATCACAAATATATCCGGCGACTGCTCTTTAATCCGAGCCGCCGCTGTTAATCCATCCATTTCCGGCATGTTGATATCCATTAGGACAATATGCGGCATATGCTCCTTTACTGCCGCCAGCGCTTCTTCTCCGCTTTGCGCTTCTAAGATTTCAGAAATACCGACATTGGATAAATTGGCAAGCGATCTTATCCCTCGCCGAATGAGCGGTTCATCGTCTACAATCAATAATCTATACATAACCTAATCCTATTCCTTTTATTTCTTGCAAAGTATTTTTTTCATTTTACTGTATCGGGATTTTTCCTATGTTCAAACATTAAACAAAACAGCATTTGCAAAATACCAGAACCTCCAAAACCAAAATGTAAAAACGCATAGACCACCGATTTCTTACTAAATCATGATAATGTCAAAAACATCACTTTCTTTCAAAACATCAGCTTTTGTCATTGTTAGCTTAATCTGCTTTATGGCAAAAGTGGATTGCTAAACGATATACTCCAGCAAAGACCAACGCAATGAGTCTTTGCGTTAGCCTTTGCCATAGAAGTATGAAGCAACTTTTTTGCCTAAAACATGCTGGTTATTCTTATCGAATCAAGTGAATTAAATATTCGTATCCCTGCTCCTTCATTTCACCAAGCGGAATAAATCGAATCGACGCACTGTTAATGCAATATCTTAGGCCTCCGCGATCCTTTGGCCCATCTTCAAAAACATGACCCAAATGCGAATCGCCCGACCGGCTTCTTACTTCCGTTCTAATCATATTATAGCTAGAGTCGCTGTGATATGTCAACACGTCCTTGGCAATCGGCCTCGTAAAGCTAGGCCAACCACAGCCAGAATCATATTTATCCGTCGAAGCAAACAGCGGTTCTCCTGTCGCTACATCTACATAAAGTCCGGCTTCCTTGTTGTCCCAATATTCATTGGAAAAGGCGCTTTCCGTATTGTTTAATTGAGTTACCATATACTGCGCTTCGCTTAATTTCTTTTTAAGCTCTTCATCAGACGGCTTAGGGTATTTCGCCGGATCAATGATCACTTCATTGGCTTGATTTAAATCAATATGGCAGTAGCCGTTCGGGTTTTTCTTCAGATAATCCTGATGGTATTCCTCTGCCATTGTAAAGTCTTTTAATGGCAAGTTTTCAATCAGAATTGGCTTGTCGTATTTTTTTTGCTGTTCTTTTAAAAATTCAGCAATTATCTTTTGTTCTGCTTCCTCCGTAAAATAAATTCCCGTTCGGTACTGCGAACCCTTGTCATTGCCTTGTTTGTTTAAGCTAGTAGGGTCTACTACTTTAATATAGTAGGACAGCAATGTTTTCAAATCAATTTTTTCTGGATCATATTTTACCTGAACGGTTTCCGCATGCCCGCTGTTTTTATAAAGCAAATCCTCATATTTGGGATTGGAGGTATTTCCATTCGCATAGCCGCTAATCGCGTCCGCTACTCCGTAAATTCTCTCCATATATGCTTCCAGCCCCCAAAAGCAGCCGCCTGCTAAATAAATCTCCTTTAGCTTTGCCTTAGAATAATCTAGCTTTTCATTTGGATTTTGAGATGACATATTCGCCTCCTGTTTCTTGTCTTGTATTTTTGAAATCGTCTGCACCGGATAATTGCTATCCTCCGCCTTTTTTCCTTGATTTCCGCTACCTATGCCGCAGGCGGTAACGCTTATCGCTAAAACCATACTCGCCGCCGCTGCCTGAAAGAATTTCATTTTCTTAAACCTCCTTATTATTAACGGCTGTTTTTTCGACTTCTTTAACATCTCCAATTTTTCGGTCTTATCATAATAGCCTTTTCCCGCCTTCCACGAATGTCCTTACCCTGCTTTGAGAAGGAGCACAGCCAGCTCTGCCAGCAAATACCTATTTTTGATTAAAGCAAAGTCCGAAGGGCTATAAAAAAGCTGCGGATATGACCGTTTTTTATCCGTCAATGATACTATTGAATTTCTGCAAAAATATTTTTAATTCCCTCGCTGCTTACATGCCCCGGCTGAACTTTTACCAGCACGCCGTCTGAGCCGATGAAGGCTGAGGTTGGAAACGCTCTCACCTTATAATCATCTGCCGTCGCACCATTTTCATCAAACAGCACCCTTACATTGGAATAGCCCAAAGTATCAAACCATTTTATAAAATCTTCCTTGCTTTTCTCTCCTCTCACTCCCGGCGATACAACTGTTACAATCTCAAAGTCATTATCCTCGCCCGCCAAGGTATTCAATTCTTCCAAACCGGCTAAACAAATGGAACACCACGAAGCCCAAAACTTAGCATATACCTTTTTCCCTTTCGCACCACTTAAAGAAAACTCATTTCCGTCTTTATCCTTTAAGGCAAAATCTGTTGCCATTTCTCCCTTGTTCATCTTTTCTATCATCTTTTCATCCTTCATTTTTTCTTCTTTCCCATGCGCCGTCATCTTATCGTCCATCATTTTATCATCTTTTCTGCTATCCGAGTTTTCTCCCATCTTGCTGTCCTTCATGCTGCCTGACATCTTTTCATTCATTTTGCTGTCCTTCATGCCGTCTGACATTTTTTCGTTCATTTTACTGTCCTTCATGCTGTCCGACATTTTTTCGTCCATCTTTCCGTCCTTCATGCTGTCCGACATTTTTTCGTCCATCTTTCCGTCCTTCATGCTGTCCGACATTTTTTCGTCCATCTTTCCGTCCTTCATGCTGTCCGACATTT
>JBGZBY010000119.1:0-31603 GCA_041844915.1 Eubacteriales bacterium | reverse complement strand
TATAGCTGGGGGAAAACCGGCAGAATTGTTTTTTCCCTGGCAAAGGAGCTGAAAGCACAAGGAATCACCGCCGGTCAGCGAGTCGGCATCCTGTCGGTCAACGGGGAGGCATGGATTTTTTATTTTTTTGCTCTGCAAATTCTCGGAGCGCAGACCGTGCTGTTAAATACGGCGCTTAGCGACGATGAGATCATGCGGAATATTGAGCTGACGGAGATTCACTATCTGTTTTACGGTGAAGGCTATCGCCGAAGCTTTGAGGAATTGATGCGGCGCATGGGGCTGGTCTGTATGCGCTCCTCTTATTTGGGAAGCCTTAAAATGAAAGCTCCGGAGCGTTGGGAGGAAGCCGAGCTTCCATCGGAAGAAGCTGTCGCGTCGGTATCACCGCATGAGGTCTGCTGCTTTCTTTTTACCTCCGGCACCACCAAAGCCTCCAAAGCGGTAATGCTGACCCATTATAATCTGGTCAATAATGCTGGAGCAATCGCTGCGGCTCTGCGCTGGCAGCCGGACGACAGAATGTGTGTGGCGGTTCCTTTTTTTCATTGCTTTGGCCTTACCGCCTGTATACTGACCGGACTGCGTACCGGTTTTCCGCTCTATGTTCTGACTCATTACCGCACGGTTCAGGTATGCGCTATGTTGCAGGAGCATCGCTGCACGATACTCAACGGAGTTCCCAGCATGTTTCTTGCTATGCGGCACAATCTGTCGCATGCAGAATATGATTTATCCTCGGTGCGTTCCGGAGTAATCGCCGGCTCACCAATTTTTGAGAATGATTATTATGATATTTGTAAAATGTTTCAAAAGGATATCCGCTTGCAGCCGTCTTATGGACAAACCGAATCCTCGCCTTGCATTACCGTAGTGGATTACGAGGATGAGCTGCAAAGGAAAGCAAATTGCGTTGGCAAAGCGATTGAGCATATTGAGCTTAGAGTAGTGGACGAAGAAAGCGGTCGGCTCTGCCTTACCGGAGAGCGCGGTATGATTCAAACTCGCGGTTACCATGTCATGAAGGGCTATTATGCGATGCCGGAGGAAACGGCAGAGGCGATTACCTCTGACGGCTGGTTGATAACCGGAGATATCGGATTTCTGGATGAGAAGGGCTATCTGCATATTGCCGGAAGAAAGAAAAATCTGATTATTCGCGGCGGGGAAAATATTTCTCCGGAGGAAATTGAATATTATATCCGGCAAATAGAGGGTGTCGAGCTGGTCAAGGTAATGGGAATTCCGGCTGCGATTCTTCAGGAGGAAATAGCTGCCTGCATTGTTGCAACGCGTAAGGATATTACTAAGCAGAGGGTTGTCGCCGAATTAAAAAAATATCTGGCGGATTATAAAATCCCTCGATATATTTTCTTTTTGAACGAAATAGAAAAGCTGGCGTCCGGAAAGGTTGATGAAAAAAAATTATTCAATATAATATTAAGGAAAGTTAAGGAGGAGTCATAATGTTTTTATCAGAAAAACATAAACTAATTCAGCAATTGGCTGCCGAATTTGCAGCTAAGGAATTGACCAATGAAATTTTAGACCATGTAGAAGAAAGCGGAGAATTTCCAGAAGAAATTTATCAAAAAATGGCGAAGGCCGGCTTTTTTGGTATCAAGGTACCCAAAAGCCTAGGCGGCGCGGGAGCAGACACGCTGGCATATGTCCTAGTTATGGAGCAAATCGCAAAGGTCAGCGGAGTTGCCAGTATTTACGTATCTTCTCCGAATTCCTTGTCCGGCGGGCCGCTTCTGCTTTCGGGAAATGACGAGCAAAAGGAAAAATATTTAAAGCCGATCATTACTGGAGAAAAGAAGCTTTGCTTTGCCCTGACCGAGCCGGGAGCGGGCTCTGACGCAGGTAGTATGACTTCTCGCGCTGTAAAAAATGGAGATCATTATATTTTAAATGGCAGAAAAACCTTTATTACTATGGCTCCCTTGGCAGATTATGCAATTGTCTATGCCAAAACCGATCCGGCGGCGGGAACCAAGGGAATCAGCGCTTTTATCATTGACATGAAATGGCCCGGTGTTTCCTGCGGCAAGCCGGAGCATAAAATGGGCGTAATCGGCTGCGCTACCAGCGATATTATTATGGAGGATGTGAAGGTTCCGGCAGAAAATCTTTTGGGTGAAGAAGGCAAAGGCTTTATCAACGCCATGAAAACACTGGATGTCGGACGTATCGGTGTAGCTGCGCAGTCCATCGGTGTGGCAGGCGGCGCATTGGAGGAAGCGATTCGCTATTCCAAGGAAAGAAAGCAGTTCAAGAGAAGAATCGCTGATTTTCAGGCAATCAGCTTTATGCTGGCGGAAATGGCGACGAAATTAGAGGCTGCCAAGCTTTTAACTTATCAGGCGGCAATGATGAAGGATGCCGGACTTGCTGCTTCTAAGGAAGCATCCATGGCAAAATTCTTTGCTTCGGAGGCCTGCAATGAGATCTGTGCCAAGGCTGTGCAGATTCATGGCGGCTACGGCTTTATTAAAGACTATAAGGTGGAAAGAATGTATCGCGATTGCCGCGTATTTACAATTTATGAAGGTACCAGTCAGGTACAGCAAATGGTTATTTCCGGTCAGATTTTAAAATAAGGGAAGGAGTTAAGGCAGTGAAAATAATAGTTTGTGTAAAACAGGTTCCGGATACGAATGAAGTAAAGATTGATCCGGTAAAAGGAACATTGATTCGAGAAGGCGTACCAAGCATTTTAAATCCGGACGATGCCAATGCTTTGGAGGAAGCACTGAAGATTAAAGATACTTATAAGGATGTTGTAGTTGATGTTGTCAGCATGGGACCGCCGCAGGCAACGGTTATGCTAAGAGAATGTCTGGCAATGGGAGCGGATAATGCTTATTTATTGAGCGACCGTGCATTCGGCGGGGCAGATACCTGCGCCACCTCTACCACCTTGGCAGCCGGAATTAATAAAATAGGAGATTATGACATTATTTTTGCCGGCCGGCAGGCAATTGACGGAGATACCGCTCAGGTAGGGCCGCAGGTAGCTCAAAGGTTGAATATTCCGGTTGTCACTTATGTCCAAGGCTTTAAGCTTGAGGGCGGGAAGGCCATCGTTCAAAGAATGATGGAGGACGGCTATGAGGAGATCGAGGTTGCCATGCCATGCTTACTGACTGCCGTAAACGAGCTGAATGAACCGCGTTATATGAGCGTCAACGGAATTGTCGACGCCTACGAAAAGGAAATAACCATTTGGAATCATCATGACGTGAATCTGGATCCCAATGATTGCGGATTGAATGCTTCTCCGACTCAGGTATTCCGTTCCTTTACTCCGCCGGCCAAGGGCAAGGGCGAGATTGTCAGCGGAACAGAAACAGAGGTAGCTAAAAATTTGGTGAATAAGCTTAAGGAAAGGCATATCATTTAGGAGGTTAGCATGGCTGTAAAAGTTATTAATGATAAGTGTAAGGGCTGTAGATTATGTGTTAAGGCATGTCCGTTTGACGCGATTACAATGGTCGGAAAAATCGCCGAAATTCAATCCGCTTGTACGGCGTGCGGCGTTTGTGTAGAAAAATGTCCCTTTGACGCAATTATCAAGGAAGAAAAGGAAAGCGCCAAGGATTTGTCGCAATATCATGGAGTATGGGTTTTTGCCGAGCAAAGAGAGGGCAAGCTGATGTCAGTGGTTATTGAACTTTTGGGCGAAGGCCGTCGTCTGGCAGATGAAATCGGAACCGAGCTTTGCGCGGTGCTTTGCGGGAATGGCGTTGATGATCTGGTAAAGGAATTGATCGGCTATGGAGCCGATAAGGTGTATATCGCCAATTCTCCGATTTTGGACAAATATAGAACCGACGCCTACACCGAAGTAATTTACGACGCCATCGTTAAATATAAGCCGGAAATCGTGCTGCTGGGCGCAACGCATATTGGCCGTGACCTTGGCCCCTGTCTGGCAGTAAAGGCGGACACCGGCCTGACGGCGGACTGCACGAAGCTGGAAATTGATCCGGAGGATAAAAAGATCAAGCAAACGCGGCCGGCCTTTGGCGGTAATCTGATGGCGACCATTGTCTGCCCGAATCACCGTCCGCAAATGTCCACGGTGCGCCCCGGCGTAATGGACAAGGCTCCGTTTAACGGCGAAAGAACTGGCGAGGTTATTCCCTTGGAGGTAAGAATTACCGAAGACGATGTCCGTACCAAGATTTTAAATATTGTAAAATCAACAACCGAACTGGTTTCCCTGACCGATGCGGATATTATTGTATCTGGCGGTATGGGTCTTGGCAGCAAGGAAGGCTTTGATAAATTAAAGGAGCTGGCAGATGTTTTAGGCGGAACCATTGCCGCCTCTCGCGCTGCTGTTGACGCGGGCTGGATTGACCATTCCTATCAGGTCGGTCAAACGGGAACAACCGTTAAGCCGCAAATTTATTTTGCCTGCGGTATTTCCGGTGCGATTCAGCATATTGCCGGTATGCAGAATTCCGGCTTAATTATCGCTATCAACAAGGATGAGAGTGCTCCGATTTTTGAAGTGGCCGATTACGGCATTGTCGGGGATCTGCACAAAATGATTCCGGCAATTACCGAAGCGCTTCGGCAGGAAATGGAAGGATCCAAATAAACATATGGCATAAGTAATATTCTGAAGGCAGGAGCTTTTGCTTTCGCCTTTAGAAATGGCAATATAACAATATCATATTTAGGAGGCCAAGCTATGAGTAAAAAATTATTAGAAGGTGTAAAAGTAGTGGAATTAGCTAATTTTATCGCTGCGGCAACCGCCGGCAGATTTTTAGCTGATCTGGGAGCGGATGTTATTAAAATCGAAAGCGCAAAGGGAGATCCGCTTCGCTATACTGCTCCTTCCGAAGGACGTCCTTTGGACATGTATGAAAATACGACATGGGAATTAGAAAACGGAAACAAGCGCTGCTTTTCGGTAAATACCAAGGAACCGGAAGGAAAGGAAGCGCTGTTTAAGCTGCTCGAAGATGCCGATGTATTAATCACTAACTGGAGAGTACAGGCATTGGAACGCTCGGGTCTGGCTTATCATCAGCTGAAGGAAAAATTCCCGAAATTGGTTTATGCGATTTGTACCGGTTATGGAGAATACGGTCCGGATAAAGATTTGCCCGGTTTTGATTTTACTTCCTTCTTTGCCCGCGGCGGCTATTTAGACAGTCTGCGTCAGGCAGGCACCGTTCCGATGAACGTGGTTCCGGGTCTGGGCGACCACAATGTAGGCATGAACTTGGCAGCCGGTATTTTAGCGGCTCTGTACCATGCCAAAGCGACGGGTAAGGGCGAAAAGGTAGAAACCAGCCTTTATGAAAGCGCCGTCTTTAATATGGGTATGATGGTGCAGGCAGCACAATACACCGATTACGGCAGACAATATCCGATCGACATTCGCCTTTCGCCGAATCCATTTAATGCGGCATGGAGGACCAGCGATGACCGCTTTATCCAAACCTGTATGCCGGATTATAACACCTATTATAAGCCGTTTATGAAGGCCATCGGCAGAGAAGATCTTTTGGAAAATGAAAATTATTTCCCGATTAAGACTCTTCAAGAAAAAGGCATTACTCATGAAGTCTATGATATCGTAATGGAAGCGTTCGGCAAGAAAACTGCCGCCGAATGGAATGTGATCCTAAGGGAAGCCGACGTTGCATTCTCCATCGCGCAAAGCTGGGAGGAAATCCTCATAGATCCGCAGGCTTGGGAAAATAACTGCTTCTACAAGATGAAATACGACAATGGCAATGAAAGAACTCTGGTTCGTCCGCCGGTTCGCTTTGAAGAAATGGGTGTGCCGGAATACCGCCGCGGGCCGCTGATTGGAGAAAACTCCTTTGAGGTCATGGCTGAGCTGGGCTACAGCGAGGAGCAGATCAAAGACTATGCCGAGCGCGGTATCATCTTCAAATGGGAGAAAAAATAGCAGCAAGCCTTGCTATAGAATACAATAGCGGCGAATAAAAGTTAAAAACCGCTACTGTCAAGAGCATTAATTAGAGTGCTGAAAAAAATAAAAGCACGCTGAATGGAATCTGCACCGCCCAAACATTAGACCAAAAATCTAATAATGGGGAAATGGTGCATCCAGAGCAGCGTGCTTTTTTACTACCGTTATTTTATAAGGGAAATCCTGTGTTTTTGATTCTGCTGTTTTTACTATTTCGCTGCTTTGCCATTTTTCGGCTCTACAGCTTTCCTTTCTTCTAAAATAAAACGGGGAAAATCCAAAGACAGGCTCGATGTCGTTCCCCTGATGATCGAATGTCCTTTACTGAGCCTGTATCTAAATAATAGCATGAAAGCTGCTTTCTGTCAAATAAAAGAAATGTAAGAATTTTGAATGAAATTCATAAATAAAATGAAATAACCAGATGATTTTGAATTATTTATATCGACCTATAAATTATTGCAAAATTGTAATAGTTGTCCGACGGATTTTAAAAATAAGATTTCAACATCAGATGTATTGCAAGGATTATTTACGGACTTTTTGAAATGTCCTGTGAAGATTGCGAAGTTGCCTTGAAAATCCCAAAAAATATAAGGAAAAATTTTAACGGTGTAATTCTTGGAGAAAATTCAATCCATGCAAAGGGGATAAAATTTTCTATAAATTGATTTTATACTTTTTGCTGGAAGAAAAGCAGTATACATCCGATTCAAAAAATAGCTCAGCAGGGAAAGGTGTCTTATTATAAGCTCCTCTTGGAAGACGATGTTCCAATGTCAATTACCAATTTCTTTGTCAACATCGATCCGTAAGCCTTTGGACGGGAAAATCTTTGGATTTTCCCGCCCTTGACTTTCCTTGTCAGGTGATTTATAATTATCAGATAGAGAGCCGATGAATATGCCAATAAAAAGGAGTTTAGCCCGCCGAAATGATTGCCCGAATAAAACCATTTTTTTTAGTAGCTTGTAGCATTGCTTTGGTTTTGAACAAAATACGATAATAACAGGATTGCAATCTCCCAATTTCTTTTGACGGGTATTTTTGCCTATATAAAGAAAGAAGGAGATTTTTGCATTCTCACAAAAACCAAGAGAGGAAGCTCTTGCTTGGTCATAGAACATAAAAGCTATAGAAGGTTATCTGAAATACAGATAGATTCGTACTTAAGGAAAAGTCATGCAAGGACATCCGTAAAATCCGGCTCTATGCTTGGATAAAATAAAAAGCCAGAGCATAGCTATATTATACGAATAACAGAGGAAAAGCTACGCTTTGTAAATCCATGCAAGGAAGCCGATAAGATGGGTTCTCTGGAATATAAAAGTTATAGAAAGTTGTATAAAATATAAATAGAAAGGAAAGGTCATGCTTCACATAATCAATGCAAAAATGCTTGCGGAAAACGGTAGCCTCGCTTGGGTCGAGGTGCTGATTGAGAACGGCAAAATAAAGGAGATCGGCGAGCAGGTTTCGCCGGTGCCCTCCGCTCACCGGCTTGATGCCGGCGGGAAGCTTTTAACGCCCGGATTTATTGATGTTCATGTTCACTTGCGAGAACCCGGCTTTGAATACAAGGAAACCATTGCAAGCGGCTCCCGCACGGCGGCAAAGGGAGGCTACACCACAATTCTGGCCATGCCCAACACCGCTCCGATTATGGATAATCCTGCTCTTTTAAAGAAGATGTCCGAAAAGGCCGAGAAGGATTCCCTTATTCGCACTCTTTTTTATTCCGCTATTACCATGGGAGAGGGCGGCGAGGAGCTGGTTGATTTTAAGGCGCAGCAGGAAGCGGGAGCAGCAGCCTTTTCCGATGACGGTAGAGGGGTGCAAAATGCGGCGATGATGTATGACGCTATGCTGGCGGTGAAGGAGAGCGGCGGCTTGATTGCAGCGCATTGCGAGGAAAACAGCCTTTTGCGCGGCGGCTATATCCATGCCGGACATTATGCCAAGGAGCATGGGCATCGAGGAATCCTATCCCTATGCGAGGATCTGCAAATAGCAAGGGATTGTGCTATCTCCTTAGAAACCGGCGCCCGCTATCATATTTGTCATATGAGTACGGCTGCCGGCGCCGACCTGCTTCGCTATTACCGCAGCAAATGTGACTGGATCAGCGGGGAGGTAACGCCTCATCATTTGCTGCTGACGGAGGATGACCTGACGGAAAACGGTGATTTTAAAATGAATCCGCCGCTGCGCAGTCAAAAGGACAGAGAGGCGCTGATCAAGGCCTTGGCAGATGGAGTGATTGAATGCATTGCCACTGATCACGCGCCGCATAGCGAGGAGGAAAAAAAGAAGGGGCTGGAGGGCGCGCCCTTTGGCATCATCGGTCTGGAAACGGCTTTTTCCCTGCTGTACACGCATTTAGTATTGACCGGCAGGATAGAACTGGGGCTTTTACTTCGGGCAATGACAGAAAATCCGGCAAGAATCTTCGGAATCGGCGGCCATCGGCTGGCGGCAGGAGAAGCGGCGGATTTGGTTTTGATTGATTTGGACAGAGAATACGAAATAAAAAAAGAAGGAATGGCCGGAAAAAGCAAAAATACACCCTTCGCGGGACAAAAGGTCAAAGGCTTTGTCGATACAGTGTTTTTTAATGGCAGAATTATTGTTAAAAATGGGGAAATTCAAGAGTAGCTTGGGCTGCCAAAAAAATAAACGGATTTCTAGCCTTCTATTCACTCACGAAAACGATATTCGGGCATTTGTCCGCAAAGCGCTTTGCTTTACGACAATAGGGGAAATTAAGTCCAAGAGGAAGAATGAATCACGACGGAAAGCAGATGACGTCAATGGACTTTTTGACAAAGGCGTCCTTGACAGCATTTCCAATATTATGATGCTTCGCTGGGAAGAAAGGAAATCACCATGCAGCAATGTCAAATGAAAATTTTGGAAAACATTAAACTGGCAAAGGATATTTACCGAATGAGCCTGACTGCCGATTCGGCGGAGTTAAGCCGATTTGCTCCCGGCTCCTTTGTCCATATCAAAGTTGGAGATGGAGCAATGCTTTTGCGCCGGCCGATTTCTCTTTATGAAATAGACCGTGCGGGAAATACGGTGCGGATTATCTATAAGATCTTGGGAAAAGGAACTGCTCGAATGGCAGCGATGCAGGAGGGAGAGATGTTGGATGTTTTGGGGCCGTTGGGAAGCGGCTTCCCGATTCAAGACAGCTCTCGTCAGGTTCTGCTGGCGGGCGGCGGCGTAGGAATTCCGCCGCTGTATGAGCTGGGTAAGCGTCTGAAGCAGCAGGGAGTTGAAATAATTTCCGTTCTGGGCTTTCAGGATGCTGCCAGCGTTTATGCCATAGAAGAATTCCAGTCGCTGGGAAAGGTTTATGTTTCTACCATAGACGGTAGCTTTGGCCAAAAAGGAAATATTATGGATATTTTAAATACGGAAAATATCGCTTTTGATACGCTCTATGCCTGCGGCCCCAAGAAAATGCTGGAGGCGCTGGACTTAAAATATCAAAAGCAAAAACGCGGTTATCTTTCCTTTGAAGAAAGAATGGCCTGCGGAATTGGTGCTTGCTATGGCTGCATGCTAAATACCAAGGCAGGCTTAAAACGAGTATGCAAGGACGGGCCGGTCTTTGCCTTAGGGGAGGTGGAATATGAATAGACTTGCAATTCAGTTGCCCGGACTTGATCTGAAAAATCCAATCATGCCGGCTTCGGGCTGCTTCGGCTTTGGCCGCGAATACAGCGAGCTCTATGATCTGTCGCTTTTAGGCTCGATCATGATTAAGGCGGTTACTAGGGAGCCCCGAACGGGCAATGCCATGCCGCGTTTAGCAGAAACTCCTTCGGGCATGCTCAATGCGATAGGTCTGCAAAATCCCGGTATTGATAAGGTGGAAGCCGAGCTGCGCTGGCTGGAGCAATTTGATTTGCCGATTATTGCCAATGTTGCCGGATATTCGGATGAGGATTATTGCTATGTGGCAGAGCGGATTTCCAAGGCTGCCAACATTGGCGCCTTGGAGATTAATATTTCCTGTCCCAATGTCAAGCAGGGCGGAATCACCTACGGACAGGATCCGGATATCGCGATGCGCCTGACCAAAAAAATCAAGGATGTTTCTGCAAAGCCGGTTTATATGAAGCTTTCCCCCAATGTCGCCAATATCAAGGATATGGCGAAGGCGGTGGAAGAAGGCGGTGCCGATGGCATTACTATGATCAATACCCTGATCGGCATGAGCATTGACCTGAAAAAGCGAGCGCCCCTGCTGGCAAACAAAACCGGCGGATTATCCGGTCCGGCAATAAAGCCGGTGGCAATCAAAATGATATATGATGTCTATGAAACTGTTAAAATCCCGATTATTGGCATGGGCGGAATCCAAACCGCTGAGGATGTGCTGGAATTTTTCTATGCCGGAGCTTCGGCGGTAGCCATCGGTACGGAAAATTTTGTCAATCCCTTCGTCTGTCGGGATATCATTGGCAAGCTGCCGGAGGTCTTGGAGCAATATGGCTTTGAGTATATCCGCGAGGCAATTGGCGCAGCGCATTGACGTTTTCTTTATTTTTCAATAATGCTTAAAAAGCTCTACAAAGGAAAATAGAAGGGGAGATGGCACTTTTTCAGGATGAAAAATGCTGAAACAACACTTCGGAATCCTCAAAGGATAAAGGAAGTACCAGAAGCAGCAGAAGAAAGAACATAACAGAAAAAATTATACGGCGGCAGGAGCAGCATAGTATCTGCTGCTGGTTCAAAAAAGAAAGAGAGGCTTATTATGTTAAATTTGGAACCTAAAAAGGTATTTGATTATTTTGAAGCAATCAGTCTGATTCCTAGGGGAAGCGGCAATGAAAAGGCGATATCCGACTATTTGGTAAAATTTGCTGAGGACAGAGGATTAGCCGTGATTCGCGATCAAACCGACAGCGTGCTTATCTCCAAGCCGGCAACCGCCGGAATGGAAAATGCGCCGGGAGTTGTGATTCAGGGGCATATGGATATGGTTTGTGTAAAAACTCCGGATAGTACGCATGACTTTTTAAAGGACCCTCTGACCCTGCTGGTGGATGGAGATTTGCTGACGGCTAAGGATACGACTTTGGGAGCAGATAACGGAATTGCCGTTGCAATGGGATTGGCACTTTTGGACTCGGAAGATATTGCCCACCCACATCTGGAGGTGCTTATTACTACCAATGAGGAGGTCAATATGAATGGCGCTCTCCATTTTGATACCTCAGTCTTGAAGGGAACGCATTTTATCAACATTGATTCGGAGGAGGAGGGAGTAATCACCATCGGCTGTGCCGGCGGTCTAAAGGCGATGCTGGAAATTCCCTATACCAAAGAGGCTCTGCCGGACGGCTATCTTGGCAAGGAGTTAATTGTTACAGGGCTTAAGGGCGGCCATTCAGGCGCAGAAATCCATACAAACCGAGGAAATTCGCATAAATTAATGGGCAGATTTTTATCTCTGCTTCGTAAGAGTATGGATTTTGAGGTGCTGGAGCTTTTTGGCGGCACAAAGGACAATGTGATTCCCAGCCATACCATTTGCCGAATCGCCTTTCATCCGGAGAATCAGGCGAAATTTGACGAGTTGCGCGAGCGTATGCAGAGGGAATGGTCCAATGAACTGTCCGTCAGCGATCCCAAGGTGCAGCTGCTGGTGAACGAATTCCCAACAACCGGCGTTCAAAAAATTAACAAAGAGGCGGCCAAAAAACTGGTTCTCCTACTAAACACAGTTCCTAATTCTGTTCAGACCATGAGCAGCAAGCTTCCCGGCTTGGTGGAAAGCTCCTTGAATTTGGGTGTAATTCAAATGCTGGACAAAGGGATTTTATTATCCTTTGCCACTCGCTCCAATGTCGGCAGCTTAAAGCAGCAAATGAATTCCGTTTTACAGGATTTTGCCGAGATGAATGGCCTGACCTTTACCAAAAATGCCGAGTATCCGGAATGGGAAATGAAGCCGGAAAGCAAGCTGTTGGAAAAGGCGGTACGGGTGTATCAAGAACTGACCGGAAAGGAAGCGGTTGTCTGCACGATTCACGCCGGATTGGAATGTGGCATCTTCTTGTCTAAAAAGCCGGAGATGGAGGCAATCAGTATAGGACCGGATATGTGGGAGGTTCACTCGGTTAATGAGCGCTTAAGCATTTCCTCCACTCAAAGAACTTGGAATTATTTAAAAATGCTGCTGCAAGAGTTGGGAAAATAATTTTAAACAAAAAGTATACAACGCTTGGTAAAAGAGTTTTGTTGAAAGTGATTAAAGATACTGGTTCCAAAAATTCTAGTGCGGTCTAGGAGCCTTTCCTTAGGGTTTAGCTTAATAGCTTTGTCCTCCGGATGGCTTTGGTGCTGCAAAAAAACAAGGAATATGTTAAAAGCTCTAACTTCAAAATATTATTCTAGGAAAAAAGCAATGATAAAAGAGTGGTTCCAAAACAAAAGGCAGGAAGGAAAATAATGAGAAAAGAGTATATTCAAATATTACAACTTTTGCATGGGATACATAAAACTGAGCGAGAAATGAGCAAAATGCTTAAAAATCAATCACCCCCCCCCGAATTTCTGGAGGAAATTCATAAAAATTTAATCAACGCAGTAGAAGAAATCAATGAAACTTTATATTCTGATCCCAGACCGATGTTTTTAAACGAATCTCTGGAAAAGATGTCTGATCCCCTGCGCTGGGAGGAGGGCTTTCCAGTCTGGCAGGAGATCGTGTTGGCAGTTATTTATAGCCGAAATAAATTATCGGTAATCGACAAGGAATTTCAAGAGCTGATGGACTTTGTTTCCGCGTCAACGGAGGAAGTTTTGGTAGAATTTGCCGGAATCAATCTGATGCTTCTGCGCGAAGCCGATCAGGAGAGCTATTGGCAAATAAAAAACTTTTACGAGGTTTTTCAGCGCTTCTGGGGACAGGTGGATTTGGAGCAGGAAAAAATTTCGGCGCTTCAGGACAGAGCCTTTCAGCTGAAAGCACATCAGCAGGACTTTATATGGCTGTATCAAAGACTGGCGGACTATCGCTCAAAGAAGGTGTTGACCGGAATTTTAAACTATTGGCTAACCTATGATTTGGCTTTTTTAGCTGAAATTCGAGAAAATAATTTTTCGGATTATTTTGATCTGGATTTGGTTTGGGCTGATGAAAATGAGGTATTTGTCGATGCCGGAGCATGGGTCGGTGATTCTTCAAGGGAATTTATTCAAACCTTTGGAGAATACAAAAAAATATATTGCTTTGAGATTACGCCGGAAAGCTTGGAAAAATGCCGAAGCGAGTTTGCCCATCATAAAAATGTGGAAATCGTGCCGAAGGCCTTGGGACAAGAGCCCGGAACGATGTATCTTGCCTATCAGGGGCTGGATCACAGTGGGAATGCCTTATCGGTGCAGGGTGAGCATGCTGTTGAGGTCGTTCGACTTGACGACGAGATTGCTGAACCCATCACATGGCTTAAAATGGATATTGAGGGCGCAGAGAAGGATGCTCTTTTGGGAGCCAGACGACATATTGCAGAGGAAAGCCCGAAGCTGACGATCTGTACCTATCACAGCAACGAAGATATCTGGAAAATTCCACGGCTGATTGACGAAATCAATCCGAACTATCGTTTTTATATGCGCTATCATGGGAAAATGCAGGGAGCAACGGAATTTTTGATTTATGCGCTGCCAGAAAGGCATTAGAAATGTCTAAGTCCTGCCGGAAAAATTCACCCAAAAATCATTTGACATTTTTATCAAACTGTGATATTCTACTCTAAGTGTGGTATACCGCTCGGATATGGTTAGCAAGGAGGATAGCCCTCTTTCACCGATACCGGCGAGTCTTATATGAGGAGGTGCCAAAATGTACGCAATTATTGAAACAGGCGGAAAGCAGTACAAGGTCGCGGCCGGCGATGTCATTCAAGTGGAAAAGCTGGGCGCAGAAGCAGGCGAGGCGGTCACTTTTGACAAGGTGTTGCTTGTGTCCAGAGATGGAGAGCTTACTGTCGGAAAGCCCTATATTGAAGCTGCTACCGTTACCGGAAAAGTAGACTTAAACGGCCGCGGACAAAAGATTGTTGTTTTTAAGTACAAGCCGAAAAAGGGCTATCACAAAAAGCAAGGTCATCGTCAGGCGTTTACGCAGGTTACGATCGAAGCGATCAATGCTTAATAAAAGCAAAACAGGAAAAAAGAAGTCCGGAATCCATGCCGTGATTGAAAAAAAAGGCGAGCAGTATCTTGGTTTTCAGACCAGCGGCCATGCCGGTTTTGCTCCGGCGGGTCAGGATATCGTCTGTGCAGCAGCGTCTATGATTTCCATTCAAACCGTCAACGCCATTGAAGCTCTTACCACATCGGAGGTGGCGGTTGAAGTAAGAGATGGTTATCTTATTTGCAGGCTACAGACAGATTCTCCTGAAGCGCAGCTCCTGCTGCGTTCCTATGAACTGGGTCTAAGCATGATTTTACGGGAATACGGAAAACAATATATCCATATAGAATATAAGGAGGTGTAAGCCATGTTGAAATTGAACCTTCAATTATTTGCTCATAAAAAGGGAATGGGTTCTTCCAAGAACGGACGCGATTCGCATTCCAAAAGATTGGGCGCAAAAAGAGCTGACGGTCAATTTGTAAAAGCTGGCAATATCTTATATCGTCAAAGGGGCACTAAGATTCATCCCGGCAATAATGTCGGACGCGGAAACGATGATACCTTATTTGCTTTGATCGACGGCGTAGTAAGATTTGAAAGAAAAGGCCGCGACAAGAAACAAGCATCCGTTTATGCGGTAGCAGAATAGTAGGAAATGTTCATAGCGACAGGCAGTTGATGCAGGTCGCTATTTTATTTGACTGCGGGATGTTTTTTTATATCTGCTTGGAAAAATACAAATTTTATGATAAAATAAGAGAAAACAAGCATTTCAGGAGAACGCATCCTGCTTCATGGAAAAGAATCAGGATTCAGATATAGGGAAAGGAATTCGTATGATTTTTATTGATCGAGTGAAAATATTTGTAAGATCCGGTAAGGGCGGCGACGGCTGTATCAGCTTCCGGCGGGAAAAATATGTTCCGAACGGCGGGCCGGACGGCGGCGATGGCGGCGACGGCGGTGATATTATCTTTGAGGTGGATTCGTCGATGAGCACTTTATTTGCTTTTCGCAATCAGAAGCATTATATCGCAACCTCCGGCGAACCGGGAGCCGGCAAAAACTGCCATGGCAAGGATGGAAGTGATTTGGTGCTGAAGGTGCCGAAGGGAACGATAATTCGGGATTTTGAAAGCAATAAGATCATTGCCGATCTGGCCAAGGAGGATTCCAGGATTGTTCTGCTAAACGGCGGTAAAGGCGGCCAAGGCAATCAGCATTATGCGACGGCGACCATGCAGGCACCAAAGTACGCACAGCCCGGGCAGGTATCCAAGGAGCGCTGGATTACACTGGAGCTGAAATCCATTGCCGACGTTGGCCTGGTGGGCTTCCCCAATGTCGGAAAATCTACCTTTCTTTCCCGTATCTCCAATGCCAAGCCGAAAATCGCCAATTATCATTTTACCACGCTAACGCCCAATCTTGGAGTGGTCAGCTTATACGATGACAGCTTTGTCGTGGCGGATATCCCGGGTATTATTGAAGGCGCTGCCGAAGGAGTGGGGCTGGGGCATGAATTTTTAAAACATATCGAACGGACAAAGGTTCTGCTGCATGTGGTTGACGCGGCTGCGACCGAAGGGCGCAATCCCTTGGAGGATCTGGAAAAGATAAGGCTGGAATTGGAAAAATATTCTCCGCTTTTGCTGGAAAAACCTCAGGTAATTGCCGCCAATAAAATGGACGCCGCCTATGATGACAGCTATCTTCAAGAGTTGAAGGAAGTCTACGAAACCAAGGGAATCAAGGTATTTCCGGTTTCGGCAGTCAGCGGACAGGGCGTGAATGAGCTTTTGCGAGAAATTTATGCAATTTTGCAGACCTTGCCCAAGGAAGTAACGGAATATGAAAGTGAAATTGACATTAATTTAATAAAAGAGGAAAATGAGCCGATAAATATATATATGGATGAGGACGGCGTTTGTGTGGTGGAAGGAAAAGCCATTGAAAAAATGCTGGGCTACACCAATCTGGAAACGGAAAAAGGATTTCAGTTCTTTCAAAAATATATTGAGGACGAAGGGATCAACGATGAATTAAAACGTCTGGGCGTTAAGGAAGGCGATATTGTTCGAGTGGGATACTTGGAGTTTGAGTATATGGAATAATCTGGCGTTTTCGCGGCATTTTGCGGCGGACGCGAAGCAAATGGAATTGAAAAATACGAAGGCGCTTGTGCTTAAGGAGGAAACAATGAAACGAGGAATGGTTACTTTAATCGTGATATCGCTGCTTTTATTGACAATTTCGCCGATTTCGGCGGCAGAGCTGGATCTGCAAAGAGATCAACCGATTCCGGCAAAGGTACTGGAAGTGATTGAATCCAATGTGTATAAGCTATTGGTTTATGATACAGCTGTTCCTCATGTTGAGGTATATGCTCTGATTGGCGTAAAACCCGGCGGAGATCAGCGCGCCTACGATTACAGTGTGAAAAAGCTGTTGAATCAAATGGTGTATTTGCTTGAGGACGGAAATATTACGCCGCGCAATGGGATTCGCTTTTGCTATTTGTACGTTGATCTGAATATTTCTCATAATGAAGATTTGCTGAAACAGGGATTTGCTATAGCGGATTCAAATTTTTCTTCAGCGCGTGAATATTTAAAATATACCCGCAGTCAGGATCAGGCAAAGAACCAGAGCTTGGGAATCTTTAATTATTCAGATAAAAAGCTCAGCGACCGGATACTGAACATCAATGCTGCCGGAATTGATCAAATATCGCTGCATTTTGGAATTGACAACTTTAAGGCCAGCGCATGGCATTCTAGGATTACCGAAAACCCGATCAACCGTCTGGCTGAACTAAGGGCATTGGACGCCGATTTCTTTACTGCGGAGGTCATTTTGGAATATGCACCGAGTATCCATCTGCGCACGAATTTGCAGACGGCATTGCCTTATGAGATTACCTCCTTGACCGGCAGAATCGCCAACAATTCCCAGCTGACCGATCAAATCATCCGCTATCGTCTGTTTAAAGATTCTATCACGGAGAAGGATTACAAGGGCTTAAATATTTTAGAAACGCAACGCAGAGCAATGCAGCCTTATCTGACCTTTGATGAGAATTATCATGAATTTTTCGGGGGAAATGCAAAGGTTATCAATATCAATGCCGCTAACGAAGCGCAGATTATTGACGCTCTGGGCGTCAGCCTAGCACAGGCGGTGCTGCTACGTGATTATGCCAAAACGCACAGCTATCCGCTGCGCAATGTCGAGGAGCTTTTTAAACCGCATTTTCCGCTGAATAAGGAAATTGCTTCAATAACGGCGCTCAGCGATAATATCCGAACTCTGACGCCGATTAATACGGCCGGTGAAAGTGAAATTCGCAGTTTGTTTGGAAAGGTCAGTATGGGAGGATATAAGCTTGCCGATACGATTAAGGATATTCTCAACAAGCGTCCCTTTAAAGATCAGGCAGCTCTGGAAGCTGTAATCGGCAAGTCTACGGCAAACGCAATTGCAAAATATATTTACTTCGACACTCTGCCGGAAACGACTCTGATTAACTTAAATACTGCCGGCAAGGACAAGCTGGTGCAGGAATTTAAGCTGACGGATTCGCAGAAATCGCAGCTTCGCAGTCAATATATCAATCCGAGTGAGTTGCCCGCCTTTTTGATGGCGCATATTCAAAAAATCACGCTTTATACCAATATTAACCGTGCCGGATTTGACGAGCTTTATCAGCTGACGCCGGATATGACAAAGGCTCTGGTAGAGGATATTCTTCGCGCCAGAAGCGGTGAGGGCTTCTATGTGCTGGCGGATGTACGAAAAATATTTGAAAAGCATGAAAGGCAGGATACTTTTGATAAAATTCAAAAATATTTGATTCTGCAATAGTAGGAGGAAGCATCGGAATATGCAAAACAAAAAAATTGCCGTATTAGGCGGAACCTTCAATCCCATCCATTATGGTCATTTATTGATTGCTCAATCCGTATATTTGACTCATCAATTTCAGGAGGTCTGGCTGATGCCGGCGGGAAATCCGCCGTTTAAGCCGGAGGACAAAGCTAACAATGCCGATCGGCTTTATATGACCTATCTGGCAGTAAAAAAGATTCCTTATTTAAGAGTATCTTCACTGGAATGCGAAAATCCGGAAACTTCTTATACCTATAAAACTTTGGAGGTATTAAAGTCAAAATACCCGGAATATGAATTTTGGTGGACCATCGGATATGACAATTTATTTTCTATTGATTCTTGGAAAGAATCCGAGCGCCTGCTCAGAAATGGCAGGCTGGTAATTGTACGGAGGCTGACGGATGATTTGAGCAGTGCCAAGGAAAAATTAGCCCAGCTGCAAGCCAAGTATAATCTAAAGGTTATTTTAGTGGACAATCCGATCATTCAGATTTCCTCCACTATGATTAGAGATAGGCTAAAAAACGGAGAACCCATTGATTTTCTGTTGCCCCGCAAGGTCGCCGCTTATATTCGCAGACAGGGGCTATATCAACAGGCCGAGCATTATGAGCCGGAGGCTGCGGCAATCAATTTTTCGGAATTGATTGCCAAAATACGCAAGGATCTTCGCAAGGTGCTGACGCCGAGCCGATACATGCATACTTTAGGTGTAGAAGCTGTCGCCAGAGAATTGGGAGAAAAATATCAGATCTCGGCGGAGCGCTTAGCAATTGCCGCTCTCCTGCATGACTATGCCAAATGTATGTCGGCAGAAACCAAACGAAAGCTTTGTCATAAGTACCGAATCGAGATTACACCGTTGGAGGAACAAAATCTGGATTTGTTGCACGCTAAGTTAGGAGCATATATTGCGCAGGAACGGTATGGTATCGACGATTTTGAAATCTTAGATGCTATCTATTATCATACAACCGGAAAACCGGCCATGACAGATTTTTCTAAAATTATTTATATTGCTGATGCGATTGAGCCGGGCAGAGGGAATTCGGAATATTTGGAAGCTGCCAGAAAATTGGCAGTTCAGTCCCTAGATAAAACGATGCTGCTGTTATTGGAGGAAAGTCTGGAATTTTTAAATTATAAGGGAAAGACCACAGATCCTTTATCAGAAGAAGCATATCGATATTATAAAAATTTAGAATGACTTGAAGCGCGCAAGCATAAAGGAATGCGGCCGCGCAGCGGACATATTCCTTTTGCGGCGCTTCACCGACAGACGGAGAGAGCCGCAGGCGCGGCAAATGCGAAGCATTTGGTCTGGCGGTGGAAAGCAAACAGCCGTCAGTTGACAAAAAATTACCATGCTTCCGTCAAAGCATCAAAAATGTTTTGGGTTTGTGTGGCAGGCGCAGCGCGCAAGCATAAAGGAATGCGGCCGCGCAGCGGACATATTCGCTTCACCGACAGACGGAGAGAGCCACAGGCGCGGCAAATGCGAAGCATTTGGTCTGGCGGCGGAAAGCAAACAGATGCCGGTAAAGAAAATCAAAGGAATTGTATTCTGACAGTTTGCTTCCTGTTAAATGACGGAAAGAAAGAGGAATACAATAGAGTAAATAAAGAGCACAGCAAGAAGCGTTGGAGAAAATGCTGGTGAAAGTACAATAGGGCTGGATAAATTTTATTCGACAACAAAGCATATTTACAGAAAGGAGAGAAGATAGGGAGATCCTCATCTTCGGGAAGAAATGGATTATTTGAAAAAAGAAGCAGACAAAAGAGCGCAGGAGAAGGAAGCAATTCGGCAGTTGGCTAAACAAATTTATTTGATTCTGGATGACAGGCAGGCCGAGGATATTCGGGTAATTGACATCTCCGAGATTAGTATTCTGGCGGATTATTTCATTATTGCGCATGGAAAAAACACCAGTCATATCGACGCTTTGGTGGATAATGTAGATCAAAAACTCTCTCAAAATGGTGTGGATCCTAAGCATATTGAGTATTCCAATGATCGCGGCTGGGTGCTTATGGACTACAGTAATGTAATTGTTCATATCTTTTCCGAACAGGATCGTAAATTCTATGAATTGGAACGAATCTGGGCGGATGGAAAAAGAATTGACGATATCAATGCCCTATAGGCAAGAGCGGAGTAAAGCACTGACGCTTTACTTTATGTATTCTTTGCTTAAGCCGCTTGGAATCGTCATATTGACTTTTTGAGGATATTTCATCGTTTGGGTGTAGAGAGGTACACCGAGGAAATGGACGGGAATGATTGAAAAAGATTTCATTGTGCGGCAGCTCTGGATTGGGAGCGTGAGAAAGCAAATGAAAGCAAATAGAAAACGGATATAATATAAATAGCAGGAAAACTGGTAAGAATCTTCGGCTTTCCTGCTATAATTTTGTTGTAAAGAAATTTCTAAGTATTTTTACCATCTTATTCGCAGATCGTGACTATAATCTTACTTTTCGGCATATTTTCATAGGGTGTTTTATATGGAAACAACAATAAAGCCTTTTTATAGATCATACCCTATATTACTTATAAACCTTGCTTACAAGTCATGCTGCCTATACAAAGAAATAAATCGCAAGCTATACAAAGGGGCGGAATAGAGAAATGACCTTGCCCAAAATCGTTACATCCTTGACCCGGATCGGCTCATAATCATCATTTTCCGGTTGCAGGCGAATATGATCCTTTTCTCTAAAAAAGGTTTTTACTGTTGCCGAATCCTCAATCAGGGCAACAACAATATCATTGTTTCGAGCGGTCTGCTGCTGACGGACAATAACATAATCGCCATGCAATAAGCCGATATTTATCATACTGTCGCCCTTGACTTTTAAAATGAACAAATCAGCATTGTTTTTCGGTAAAAAGTGCAGAGGTAGCGAAAAGTAATCCACAATATTTTCTTCTGCCAGCAGCGGCGCTCCGGCCGCTACCTCTCCCAAAACAGGAATATCAATCATTTCCTGAAGCGGAAGCGGAATAGGGCTTGGCTCCGAATAGGCAGCCCGACTGCTGTAGCTTTCGGGAATATAATCGGGATGAATAATCTCAATCGCTCGCGGCTTATCCTTATCCCTGCGAATATAGCCTGTCTTTTCCAGTCTTTCTAAGTGCCCGTGAACGGTTGAAGAAGAACGAAGTCCGACGGCGTCGCCAATCTCGCGCACACTGGGCGGATATCCCTTAGTTGCTAATACCTGTCGAATATATTTTAAGATATTTTCCTGATTTCCGTTTAATTTATCCATGGTACTCCTTTCCGGCATTCCTAAGCTGCGGGGGCTGACCGTTTTTCCCAAGTCCGCCTCCATGTATCAAGCAAAGCAGCAGAGCAAAGGAAGGCTCCGATATTCTGCTTTTCCTAATTCTAACACATTCTTTTACAAATTTCAAACAAATGTTCGTTTTTTTTAAAAAACATCTTGACAAAGAATGTATGTTCGCATATAATCGAGATACAAACAAATGTTCGGGAGGTGTAATATGCAAAATAATTTAGGAAATCGTCCATACCATTATCATGATTCCAAGTGTTCTTCCTCAAAAAGGCAAAGACCGGATTTATCGTATTCGTTTCCTTTTTTAGCGGTGATCGGGATCCTTGCTATTATGTTTTTCCTCTTTTTACATATGGCTACGGAAAATATTCAGGCAAAGGCAGATTACGAAAAAAGCTTTATTGCCGTTTCCATACAAGCAGGTGACACTCTATGGGGATATGCTGAAAAATATGCTGATTTCGCTTATTACTCATCCAAGCAGGAATATATTCGCGAGGTATGTGCCATGAACGGATTGGAAAGTGAAATGATTTATGCCGGAAAGACCATTGCTTTGCCGGTGATTCGGATAAAAGCCACCCACCAGTAGGCGAGGAGTTAAGCAAAATTTATTCCTTGCGCAGCTTAATCACTCTGGCGGCAGCTCGTCGCCTTTCATCCTCCAGCTCGGCATAATGCTTTTTGGTCGTATTCACGTCCTTATGACCCAGTACGTCGGCAACCAGATAGATATCTCCAGTTTCCCGATAAAGATTTGTTCCGTAAGTGCTGCGCAGCTTATGCGGAGAAATGTTTTTCAGTTTTGTCACCAGACCAGAATATTTCTTTACCAAATTCTGCACAGAGCGAACGCTCATTCGTTTTTGCTGCATCGACAAAAACAATGCAGCTTCGTGACCAGATAAGGGCAAAAGCTTTTTTCTCTTGTCTAAGTAGAGAAGCAGCGCTTCTCTTACTTCCTCGCCAAAATACAAGACCACCTCGCTGCCGCCCTTGCGAATAATCTTCATACCATTGACGCTGAAATCCAAGTCTTCAATATTAAGTCCAACGCATTCACTGACTCGAATTCCTGTTCCCAAGAGCAGAGTAAGAAGCGCAAGATCTCTTTCCTTTGTATGCTCATGCCAATACTGTTGGTTTTTCGTCAAGCTCTCGCCGCTTTCCGCCTCATCCAGCAGCTTAGCCACCTCATCCGTTTCCAGTCTTGTAATATGATGCTCATGAAGCTTTGGCATATCAATAAGCAGAGCAGGATTGTTTTTGATTTTTTGCTTTTTATAAAAGTAGTGGTAAAGGCTCCGCAAAGAAGCAATTTTTCGAGATTTTCCCTTTTCCTTATTTCTGTGCGTTACTTCCTTTGTTTCATAATAGTTCAGGTATTCCACATATTGTTCTAAATCATCTACCTGCAACGCATCAATATCTGCCAAAGTCAGCTCGGTAATTGCCTTTCCCTTCAGTTTAGGCAGTTGCTCCGTCAAAAAGGTGAAGAAAATTTTTAAATCATAGGCATAGGCAATTCGGGTACGAGAGGCGGTTGTCGTTTCAATTCCACGAAAAAACTGACCTGCCAGCGGAGGCAGTTCTGCCAGCAATTCCCGCAAATGTTTAATATTTTTTTCATCCTGTTGTTCATGGTAATCAGACATAGCGACCTCCCTTGACACCTCTGACTCTTTACAGCTATATTTTAGCTTTGTATCTTTTGGCTTTTGCGAATAAAATTTATTGGTATTTCTTGTTGACCGACTCTGAAAAATACGGAAAACATTTTCCCCTTTTAAGCCTCGCAATGATAAAAAATTGGCATATTGGCAATTTTTTATTCAATACAGCTATGGACGAGGTTTATCAAACTCTTTTTGAATAGCCCAGCCGTTTAAATCGGAGGATTGAATGGCATGGAAAAGCCTTTTATACAGTCCCGGTATACTCTCGTCAATTTGCTTAAGCAAAGCCTTCATTTCCGCTCGCTTGGTATTTCCGTCTGCCGGACAAGGGCTCTTTACAACGGGAACATTGTATTTGCGGACAAATGCCCGAATATCGTTTTCGTGAGTGAATAGGAGAGGGCGAATACTGTAAATCTCTCGTCTGTCCAAATATGTGACCGGAGGAAACACATGAAATCTTCCTTCATAAAACAAAGAGAGCATCATGGTTTCTACAATATCCTCATAATGGTGTCCGTAGGCAACCTTGCGAAAACCAAGCTCCGTCAATTTTTCATTAAACGCACCTTTTCTCATGGTCGCGCAAAGCGAACAAGGGTTCGTTTCCTTACGGACATCAAAAATGACCTCGGCAATGTCGGTCTTAACAATGTGATAGGGAACCTCCAAATCATCACAAAGCTTTTGAATTGCAGTCAGATCAAAATTTTCAAAGCCCAGCGAAACGGTCATTGCTGCCAGATCATATTTTTTGGGGTAGAAGCGGCGAAGGCCTGCCAATGCATAAAGTAAAACTAAGCTGTCCTTTCCGCCGGAAACGGCTACCGCGATCCGATCATTTTCCTGTATCATTTGGTAGGTGTCGACCGCTTTGCGAACGTAGCTGTATAGCTTTTGCAGATCCATATATAAACTCCTTAATATCTCACGATTTGTAAATTTTTGAATTATTGTTGTGTAAATTTGCGAGGGCATGCTGATTTTTAAAGTAAATCTGCCGCCGTTAATTTTAAAAGGATGTTGCTAAAAATTTCGCCGGATTGCCTGTCCAAGACAATAAGCGTTAGGGATTAAGTATATAAAGACAAATTTTATGATGCTCAGCATTCATAGTTCAGCATTCAAAAATATCTGCATTAATCTTGATTTCAGCATTTAAAGCCACCAGCTATAAGCACCTAAAATATCGGTATTTTTCGCTATATCATTTCGTTAAAGTTGTCTTTTGCGAATAGTTGTCTATCTCTTTAATAACCTCTATCCTAAATCTTGATTTCAGCTTTGAAACCTGCCTACCATGGCAGCCCGATTGACAAATGCTTGCCAAAGATTCGATTTTCCTCCAGCTGCTTCATCCGTTTGCGATTGCGTTCCTCATAGCCCTTGCAAATAAAAATTTCTTCTTCCGATTCTGGAATGATTTTGGGCACAGGCACCTTTTCTCCGTTTTCATCCTTTAGAGTTACAAAGGTCCAAAATGTGGTTGCCGCCAAGTATCTCTCGCCGGTAATCAAATTTTCGCCCACAACCTTAGTAAAGACCTCCATTGATGTGGTTCCCGTACCGGAAACAAAAGACTCCAGACAAATGGAATGATCTAAAATCAAAGGTCTTAAAAAATTCATAGTATCAATGGATGCCGTTACCGTTTTTGCCCGGCAATGTCTGGAAACGCTGACCGCAGCGGTTTCATCAATCCAACTGGTCAATCGTCCGCCAAATAAGGTACCATGTGCATTCATATCAAATGGCAAAAGTTTTTTTGTATGATAGGCTCTGGTTTCCCGACAATATTTTTCCATTAAATGCATTGCTGCTTCCATATCTATATCCCCTTTTGCTTAACAATAGTCTTATACGCGCCTTATAAACGCTTTACGAATTTTAAAAAAATTTATAAATATTTTAATATTTTCTGCCAGTATTACTTTAAAGTCTGAAAAATTCACAGAAAATCGTATCAGCACGCCTTCCCAAAGCTTCAGTAACACTATCCCTTGTCCTTCGGCTCCATTTTCTTTTCCTTCTCTAATATCCGCACAATGTGCAAAGGATTGCCCTGCTGCTGAATGACAGTCAAAACATCCTGCGGCCTGATCCAAATGGTTTTCGTGTTATCGTTGGGATGTGCGCCTATTTTTTCATACTGAAATAATTGTTCGTCTAAAAGAACAGTTACTTCTCCCTTTTCGTCATTTAAAATACCAAATGGACTAACTGAACCGGGTTCCACCTTCAAATATTTCCATAAAAGCTCCGCGTCGGCAAAGCTAAGAGGCTTGGAGCCAATTTTTCGACGAATATCCTTAATGTCTGCCCGCTTATCCTGCGGAACCACTGCCAAGAAAAAATTTTCTTTCTTCTCATCTCTTAAAAAGAGATTTTTGACACCTTTCCCATTCTTCGGCTCCTTTATGTCCACTAGGTCTGAAACATGAAATGCCGGAGCATGTTCAATGATCTCATAGGAAATTCCTTGTGTATCCAAATAGTGATATACCCTTTCACATGCCTGCATATTGATTTACTGCCTTTCCGCAGCCAGAATATCAGCGTACTCCGGTACTTCCTTTAGAAGCTTTTCGGCAAACCAGCAGGTCGAACGAAGTTTAAAGCCATTTTCTCTGGCGTAGTCAACTACCTCCTTGACCAGCAGACTTCCCACGCCCTTTCCTTTGAAGGGCTCGGATACCACAGTATGTTCAATTGTCAGGATATTATCCTTTTCTACAAAAGAAATATATGCGTCCTTGCGTGCCTGCTCACCGATATAAAAAATTTCCTTTTCCCTTTGAATATTCATCCGAGTTCTCCTTTTCCTGTGGATTTAAAATAATTTCTTTGCAGAGTCTTTATCACTACTTTTATAAAAAACAAAAACAAATCCTGCTTTGCTTATCGATATGCCAAAGCTTCATTTCCTCCGCCTTAAATACCGGCTATTGGCGCCTTGATCAGGATTTGATATAAATAGTACAGTAAAAAATGAATAAACAGAAATAATATCACTACTGCCCAGAAATACCATTTCCTGGTTTTATGCCGAAAAACAAACATCCCGATATATGCTCCGAAAGGCGCCAATATCGCAAAGGTCAGCAATACCTTTTCAGGAATCCTCCAAGCCTTTTTTACTGCCTGATATTTATCCAAGCCATACAGAGCCAACGCCAAGAATTGGATGATAACATAAATCGCTGTCATAATCTCCTCTTTTGCTTTGCTGTATTTCGCAAAGCTCGTCTAAACGCCGTTTTTTCCTTGCCTTAGCAAGGATATCCTGCCTATTATACCCTTTCAACAAATGCTTTGTCAAGAGTGCTGTTCCAGCAAGGCTTTACAGGCAAGCGGCTATTATTTTTTATTCTAATGGCTGCTTCGGCTTTATGGAGCTTAGCTCCGCTTTATAATATAGGTTGGTGGTCTTAATTTTAAAACCGCTGTTTTTATAGAGCTCCAAAGCATTTTCGTGTTCCCACACCACTGAAAGGGCGATCTTCTCGCGGCCCTCCTTGTGCAATGAAGCAACGATTTCCCGCAACAGCTGTCCGCCAAAGCCTTGATGCTGATAGCTCCGGCAAACACACAAGCCGAAAATATAATTCAGTGCAGGGCTAATATTTACGGAGCAGGCGCCAATCAGCTCGCCGCTGCTATGCTCCAAAACAAATCTTCTAATCGCCGGATCCTTTAGCGCCTCGGTTTCATATTTTAGCTCAACCTCAAAAGCATTGTCAAATGCCTCCGCAGAAATCTTGGCCAGCGGCAAAATATCGGCCTCTGTTGCCAGCCGCAGATTTGCTCTATCCTGCCTTGGCTTTACATTTGCTTTTTCCTCGCCCTGCTGCCAGGCCATATAATATTCCGCTTCTTCGTATTTTCCGCCAAGAGCAAGCATCAATGCTTCATAGTCGGAAAAACAGTGATCAACAATATAAAGTACCGAGCAGTAATCCTTTTTTCTCAGCTCCTCCGCCGCTGCCGTCAGCAGCATACGAAAAATCCCCTGCCTGCGCTTTTCTGGCAAAACCAAAGCCTTGATCTCCGCCTCATCCGCCTCATCGGCATAAACAGATAAAAAGCCAACCAGCGCCTCTCCCTCATATGCCAGATAAAATGCCGGCAAATCAGGATAATAATTGAACTGATTGTTCAAATAAATTTCAGTATAGGTTAAATCATGATCATTACAAAGCTTTATCAGCGCCTCTACTTGACTTTTTTCTGCCTCTGTCAAGCTTGTGGATTTTTGCAGCTTCATTTCTCTTCCTTGTAGTTTCATTTCTCTCTCTCTTTCATTTTCAGACTAATATTATACCCTATTATACCGCTGCTGCCAGATATGTCAAGCTCCTGCAAGCTTTCGCTGGCAAGGGTAAATGCAATAGTTAGTGTCCCCCTTAAGCACTCATATTTACCTCTTTATTGATAATAATATTTTAAAGATCTCTTAAAGTACACGATTGCCATCATCATAAAAATGATCGAAACGGCTATTGCTATCAATGATGTGCCTTTAAGACCCATGCCGGAGATATAGCAGCCATCTATCAAAACTTGAGCTGGAAAATTATATATTGTAATAGCGGGTACAATGAATACGAAACACAACCTTAATGAATTGGGATAGATCGAATGGGGATTTTTCCCGACATCCATGATCGTCCAGAACATTTGTATCAAACCCTGTATTCTCACAAATCTCAACGAAAAAGTGATCATCACAAGTAAAATACTAAATAGTATCATCACGCTGCATAAGATCAAAACAATATAAAAGATCAAATTTACAAAGCCTACTTGAATCTTCCCCCGAATCAACGAGTAGATCAAAAACCCGATGCCGAAAAAAACGCCTGCCAACAATCCAAAGTTGCATTGCCTTAAAGCTATCATAAAAATTGAATTTACCGGTTTCGTCAATATTCCATCCAATTCATAATTCTTAACTTTTGAAGGAACTCGGATCAAATTGAAAAAGAATACTCCACCAAATATGGAATCAATGATCCATACAGATGCCAACAATATATATATTTGATACCTTGTCCAACCGGATATGCTCTCTATCCCGGCGTCATACAAAAAGAAGTAAAACAAGATATTTGAAATATAACCCAATACGACAGTAAACATATTTACAAAAAAGTTGAATCGAAACATGGTATCTCGTCTGAAACTATTCTTCATAAAGTTTAAATATAGTTTGATATATCTCACTTTTATCCTCCTATGAACCATAGCCGGAATATTTTCGAAAAGCCTTTTTCTTTATAATCAAGAGCAAAAAACCAAAAATAATACACCAGCCGGCTTGGATTGCCAATGCCATATAGATCTGATCAAGATCCATATTTCCTAAATAAATATCCACAGGTACAAAAAGCATATATTTGAACGGTAAAAAGGAAAGGAGCGTAAATACTTTCTTCGGTAAGATCGATAGTGGGATCAGTCCTCCTGACAAAAACCTTTCAATATTATTCCAAAGATCCAGTAAGCCGGATATCTCTTCGAGCCAAGTCGTGAGCAAGCCCAAGATGCATCCCATAAAATACTTCAGTACAAATGCAATACAAGATGAGATGATAAAAAAGGGGAAATGATCCAGCTTTAAATAAATGTGTTTGTGAAGGACAAGGCATAAAATTGCATACGGCAACGAAATACTTATCAGATATATTATTTTCTCTGCTTTATACAATTTGAAATTCAAAGAAAAAAATCCGATCGGCTTCAACAAATAATTATGGATACTTCCATCCTCTATCATTTCTGCAAGCTTTACGGTATTGCTCCTGACATCCAGCACATCATGCAACAGGGAAACCATCACATAATATGTGATCATCTGATCGTATGAATAGCCGCCTAAATCTGATAAGTCATTGCGATATATCGCCTTCCATAATAATAAGTAAACCAATATCGGAACGCATCCAAACAAAAAATTCATATAGATGTTACTTCGATAGCTCGTAAACTCACTTTTCTTTAATTGAAATGCCGCTTTTTGTATTCTCATTCTCCAGATTTCCTCCAAGTAATGTCGAAATGATCTCCTCAAAATCACTTTCCACTTGATATGATTTTAAATCTTCTATAAAACCATCATAAATAATGAGTCCACGATCTATCACTATGATACGATCGCACAAATCTTCAACATCTCTCATATTATGACTTGTAATGATCATGGTCGATTTTCGTTCAGAATTATATCGATTGATAAATTCCCTCAATTTCTTTTGCGAAATAATATCCAGCCCTAAAGTCGGTTCATCCAAGAACAGGATCGATGGTTGGTGAAGCAGCACTAAAATAAGTTCCATTTTCATCCTTTCGCCGAGGGATAACTTTCTGACCGGTGTTTTAAGCAATTCTTTTACATCAAGAAGATCGGAGAGTTCTTCGATCCTATTCTCAATTTCTTTGGTATGTAATCCATAGATACATCCTTCTAACAAAAATGAATCGTATGAAGAAATATCCCACCATAATTGGCTCTTATTCCCCATGACTAAGCCGATTTCCATCAAATATTCATTTTTTAGCTTCTTCGGATCAAATCCGTTTACATCAATCGACCCTTCCGTTGGATGGATCAACCCGGCTAACATTTTTAAAGTCGTTGTTTTTCCCGCTCCATTTAATCCAATGAGCCCTACCCTTTCTCCCTCATCGATATAAAAATCTATATTTTTTACCGCCTCAATAAGCTTGTAATTGCTTTTAAACAGATTGCTGAAAATACCTTTATTCGATTGTTGTCTTACTTTATATACTTTTGAAACATTATTTATTCGTATCATATCATATTCTTCCTCATCTTTTGTTCTTGGCAATCCAGCATGGAATAATTAAATGCCTTACCTTCCTCTATATGATTTAACATTGATCTCATTGAAAAAATGCATGGCCTACTTGTTTCTTATTGTATCACATAAAAAATCAAATTCCCACTATATTTCTAACAAACAATCCATTTTTTATTCCCCACAAATTGCCTTATTTGAAAAACAATACTATCTTGGTAACCCTTGATCCGAAATAATAGTCAAGAAAACTTTGGGCATAAAAAAGAAGGATTGGCTTTTGCCTTTCCTTCTACAATTTCTTATAGGAGTCTAAATCTGTTTGCAATTCTATTATTAGCTTATCTATTCCTCAATTTTATTTTTTACTGCCATACCTCTGTGTATATAACTTTCTTCAAGATAGGTTTTTTCAGACTTCACAATTTTTCTGGGATCGATTTTCTCATAGTTTGGTTGAATCAATCGACATAAATTTCTAAATCTAATCTTCTTACCCTCTGAATAAAAAAAGCTTTTTCCATCTTGAACTTGAAAGTGCAAATGAGGTTCAGATGTATTACCTGAGTTTCCACATTGTGCAATCTTTTGAAGCCTTTTAATAAATTCTCCTTCTTTGACTACTATGCTTCCTTGCTTTAAATGTGCCAATACAGAGTACTCATCTTCAGTATGTTTTATAACAATATAATTTCCTCTAATATCTCTAATAAGAGGATCTGTTGCCTGCTTCGGCATAATTTTACTATCTTTACATTTATCATATATCTTAATTACTATGCCATCTGCTGGAGATAAAATATCCTTTCCATAGCAATAATAGCTAACCAATTTTTTGCCATCTAAAGAAAATGACCTTCCTTCACTATCTACAATCAAAAAATCATATGCATATCGTTGAGAATTTATTTCCCATGAATGAGATAGTTCCTTATTTATCCCTCCATTAATGACTAACCATTCTCCTTGAAAAGGTAGCGAATAATCTATTTCTGATTGTATATTTCTCTCTGATTTCAAAAAAATATTTTTAATCGCTATAAACAACATACCAAGTATTTGATAAAGTTGTTGTAGAAAAGTAGGAAATGTAAATATTATCTCCAATATCCCAAAAAGCCAAAATAACCACATATATTTCCAAATCGGAAGATTGGAAAAAAACATAGGTAGCCCTAATAACCCTAAGTATTTTAGTTTTGAGCAAAGACTAATTGTTGTTCTCATATTCTTTTCTCCCCAAAATCAAGAAACTGTTTGAAATAACAGACGATAGATTATCAACCGCCGTTGCTTTGCTTAACACGATTTACCATGAATGACAAACCAATGCTTTTTATTTTCCTTCAAGTGGACACTTTATAGCTGCTCTCTATTTCTCAGCAACATATCTTGTAAATATGTTGCCGAGAAATATTTATGACAGATCCATGCTTTTGATTAGATTTCCTGCGGCAGTACCTGATTGATAACGATTCCGACAAATGCGGCAATCGCCAGACCGCTAATGGATAAGCCTTCCGCTATCGGCAGCTCGCCGATACCAATCCCCAAAACTAAGATGATTGCAGAAATCAGAAGGTTTCGGCTATAGGCAAAGTCTAGATTAGAGGCAATCAAAATCCGCACGCCAACCGAAGCGATCATGCCGAACAGAATAATACTGACGCCACCCATAACCGGCCCCGGAACGGATTGAACCAAATATGCCAAATGTCCGGACATGCTGAAGATAATGGCAAAAACAGCAGCAATTCGCAGAATAAAGGGATCATAAACCTTT
>JBGZBY010000118.1:0-24797 GCA_041844915.1 Eubacteriales bacterium | reverse complement strand
TTTTGGCATAACTTTCAAGTAGTTGCTTTTGATTGATGATGGAATTACTTTCTCCTTGCATTTCATCATCTCTGCTTAAACGCTCATAAAGGGCTGTTTGTCCTGTTCTTTTCGTATTTAACATGAGAATTACCTCCTTTCCAAGTTTTATTATTTTTCTCTGTCCCTAAAAAGTTAATCCTTTTGAGAACATTATATATCACAAAAAATTACTTAAAATCAAAAAGATAAGGAGAGGCAGAATAAAAATATCGCTTAGTGTTGGCGCACTTGCACGGCTTACAAGAAGAGATACGCCGTAAAATATATTTTATTCTTGTTTTGTCGTACGACTATTGTATAATGTTCTTATAGGAAGGAGTTGAGAATATGCCTGAGGTTACAAGATTTTACGGAATTGTTATTAAAATTTTTTTCCTAAGAGAAGATACCCCGCCACATTTTCACGCTGTGTATGGAGAAAAGAATGGAATTTTTGAAATTTCAACCTTAGAAATGCTTGAGGGCGACTTACCCAAAAAGGCTCAAAGCCTTATTGTTGAATGGGCGAGTAACTATCAAAATGAGCTCATGCAAATGTGGAACGAAAAACAACTGCAAAAGCTACCACCTCTTGAATAAAGAGGGGCAGCCTAAAGGAGACTTTTATGAATATTAAAGCAAAAGAAGTCAAACCACTTGAGAATCTAAAACTTGAAGTGCTTTTTAACAATGGGGTAAAAAAGATTTAATTAGCAGACGCGTACCGCTCCCTTCCAAGCCGAGTGCAACGCACTTTTTTGCTTGGAAGGGAGCCATGCCTTTGGCAGCAGCGCTCTCTTTTTATAAATCGTCTTCGATTACCGAAGCTTTAGAATAGGCGCTTGGCTTTCCCTCGAAGAAATCAGTTTTTATTTGATTCGGGTCGGAATACTCGCTGACCCAGCTCATTGAATCCGGCTCTGTCTGATATTCCTCGTAGAGTGGTCCAAAGCCAAGCCCCATACTGCGCTGATTGCCCAGATACTTAATATAGGCCTCTACCATATTATTGGTCAAGCCTTGAATTTTATCATCCAGAACATATTGTCCCCAGCGGATTTCCTGTTCCACACCCTCTTTCAGCATCGCCTTATAGACTGCAACCTTATCCTCGGTAAACAGCTCCGGCTCCTCCTTTTTCAGCTCCAGCAGCATCGAACGAAACAGCCATAAATGCGTGTTCTCATCGCGGTTGATATAGCGAATTTCCTGCACGGTTCCAGGCATTTTGCCCATTCTGCCCAGATTATAAAAAAACATAAAGCCCGAATAAAAATAGATTCCCTCCAATATATAGTTGGCAATCATTGTCTTTGCTAAAAGCCACGGTGATTTTTCCTCATAAAATTCATTATACAGATCACCGATAAACTTATTTCTGGCCAGCAAATGCTCGTCATCTCTCCATTGATAAAGGATTTCCGTCCTTTCCTCCGGCGAACAGATGCTATCTAAGATATAGCCGTAGCTCTGCGAATGCACCGCCTCCTGAAAGGTCTGAATATTCAGACATAAATTGACCTCATTGGCTGTGATATACTCGCTGATATTTGGCAGATTGGCGGTTTGGATGCTGTCCAAAAAAATCAAAAACGATAAAATCTTATCGTATGCCGTTTTTTCCGCCTCATCCAGCAGACGGTAATCCTTTACATCCTGGTTCATATTGATTTCCTCAGGAATCCAGAAATTATTCATCGCCTGCCGGTACCATTCGCTTGTCCAGCTGTATTTTATATTGTTAAAATCATTTAAATTGGTCGTATTTCCGTTAATCAGCCGTCTTTTGCTCAGCTCAATATCTCCCTTTTCATTAAAAAGCGCTTTTCTTGTGATTTTTTTCTCCATCGCAATCCTCTCTTTCCTTTGTTCTGCTTTTATTCCTTTCGCCTGCGCCGCTTATCAGCGGCGGCGCTCCCTTTTTCGTCTGAAATCTCTGCCTGCTCCTGCTTGGATTTATAAATCCTTCCAGCCGCTGCCTGCCCCTTGACAAGGCCGACCGCCTAAGCTTCCACCTGCGCCGCTTATGCAGAGCAGCTGTCGCATTGCTCTACTTCCAGCGATTTGCTGCGCACATAATAAATACTTTTTACGCCTTCCTCCCATGCCCGAATATAAAGGTTCAAGATTCGCTTCATGGTAAAATCGCTGGTAATGTAAAAATTCAGCGACTGCCCCTGGTCAATATGGCGCTGGCGTACTCCCGCCGAGCGAACCACCCAGTTTTGATCAATATCATGTGCATTTTCATACAGCCAGAAGGTTTCCGGTGTAAGCCCCGGCGCAACTCTCGGGATAATAGAGCCTTTCTTTTCCTCCAGAAAATAGCGGCTCATCACCGGATCAACGCCCGCCGTCGTTCCGGCAATAATGGAGGTTGAACCAGTCGGTGCAATCGCCAGGAGATATCCATTGCGAAGCCCCTGCCGAGCAACCTGCTCCTTCAATTCCTGCCATTTTTCCGAGGTGTAACCCCGCCGCTCAAAATACTTGCCATCCTGCCACTCGCTGCCTTCAAAATAGGCATAGCTTCCCTTTTCAACGGCAATTTCAGAGCTAGCTTTAATGGCATAATAATTGATTTTTTCATAAATTTCATCCATATAGCTTAAATGCTCCTCGCCGCTGAAGGCGATTCCACACTTTACCAGCGCGTGATGATAGCCGCTGGTTCCCAGTCCGATCGCCCGATAGCGCCGGTTGGTAATCTCGGCATATGGCAACGGGTAATAGTTCAGCTCAATCACATTATCCAGCGCCCGCACTACAACGCTTATCACTTCTTCCATTTCTTCTTCCGACTCTAAGTTCAAATTGCCAAGAACAAGAGAAGCTAGGTTGCAGACGACAAAGTCGCCGGCCGCCGTCTTGGTCTGCACAAGAGCTTCGCCTTCTTCGGTCAGGATTTCTGTCGTCATACTGCGAATTTCCTTCATATTCTGCATGATTTCCGTACATAGATTAGAGGAATAAATCATTCCCTGATGCTTATTGGGATTGGCACGATTGACGGTATCCCGATTAAAGGCAAACGGCGTTCCCGTTTCAATGGCACTGCGGATAATCAGCCGCACCATTTCCTTGACCGGCATGGTTCGCTTAGATATCCTGGGATTTTTTACGCATTCCCAATATTTTTCTTCCCATTCCTCGCCATAAAAGTCTTCCAAGCCATAGCCCATTTCCTTGTTGATTTCATGCGGACACATCATATACCAGACAGCATCAATGTTCTCCTTGGCCAGCCGCCAGAAAAGATCCGGATAGCAGATTCCCGGGAATACATCATGCGCCTTCATCCGATCATCGCCATTATTTGTGCGGAGCTGCAAAAATTCCGGCACATCCTTATGCCACACATCCAAATATACCGCAACGCTCCCTTGACGAACACCCAGCTGATCAACCGCCACCGCCGTATCGTTGGCCAGTCGAATCCAGCGGATGACTCCGCCGGCAACCCCTTTAAATCCACGAATATCCGACCCCGTCGCTCTGACCTTGCCATAATACATACCCATACCGCCGCCATGCTTACTGACCTGCGCAAAATTATCCAGCGAGCGATAGATTCCATCCAGCGAATCCGGCACCGTGTCAATAAAGCAGGAGGATAGCTGATGAAAAGGCTTGCGGGCATTGGATATGGTTGGCGTCGCCATCGTTACCTGCAACCTGCTCAAAATATCATAAATCCTTTTGGCCCACTTCACTCGATTTTCCTTCTCCGGTAGCGCCAAATGCATGGCAATCCCCATAAACATCTCCTGCGGCGATTCCAGCACATTTCCGTCTGTATCCCGAATCAGATAGCGTTTAATAATCAAATCCAGAGCCGAATAGGTAAAAAGCTTATCTCGCTCCGGCATCAAATAATTTTCCAGCTCCGCAATCTCGGCATTGCTATAGGCCTTGCGGATATAATCACCGTAAAGCCCCAGCTGCTCCCATTTTTTGATTTTATCCGCCAAATGAAGCACCTCATAACGAATATTTTCTTTCTCAATCGAATTTTGCAGATTGAGGCGCAAAAAGCGCCCGGATATAAATTCCCAATCCGGCGCCTCCTTAGCGGTCAACTCCGCCGCTCCGCGCACCAGCGCCTTTAAATATTCTTCTTCCTTCATATCCTTTTTAGCAAAGCTCTCCAGCTTCGCCAGCAAATATTTCAAATCATATGCCTCAGAGGTAAATTCCTCTGATACCGCCTTAAGCAAGGAAAGCACCGCCGGATCCTTGATGTAGCGCTTAAAGTCCTCCATTCGCTTACGTTTGACATTATGCGCCGAACGGTAGAGAATAAATGCCTTTACCACCGAATAATAATTGCGATCAATCAATGTAAACTCGACCAGATCCTGCACCTCCTCCACACCGGGCACCTGCTCTATACCAAACCGTTCTGTAATCAACTCCTGTACCGCTTCGGTCAGCGTGCTCAGTTCTTCGGCAGAAACGTCTTGCCCGACTGATTGAAATGCTTTTTCCATGGCAATCGTAATTTTTCTCGGCTCGAAATCAACAATGCCGCCATCTCTTTTTTTTATTTTCCTTATCTCTTCCATGCTTCGGCTCTCCATATCTTGTATTTCTCATGAAACTCTACACAAGATATAGTATCATATTTTCCCTAATTTGAAAACGACTTTTTCATTTCAAATCTAGTTAATAAAAAAACAAGGATGCCTTGAGGTGCCTCAAGCCGCTTTGCAAAAAGAAATTAAAAGAACAATTGCTCAGTCAGCCAATAAAATACCAGTATCAAAGCCATCCTTATTAAATTAATAAAAAAATATTATATTTCCTTTACTTTTATTGATTTTCCTCTTTTAAAATCTTATACTATAAAAAGAGGATTGCTATTTTTCCAATTTTCAGACTTTAAAAGAAAGCTCCGCTTTTGCTCCTGCCGGCTGCTGCCGCCTTTTATCCGGTCGCCTTCGGCAATCTCTTGCAAATAGAAACCCTTTACATAAAATTACTGTCCAAAGAACAGGAGGCTATTATGAAATATTTTTATCAAAAAAGTTGTGGATTTTTCTTATTTTTTCTTGCTTTTTTCCTGCTTCTTAGCGTTTTTCCTGCTTTTTCCGCCACTCCGGAAAAGCTTCCGGTCACCATTGCCAATTTCCCAATTCGGCTAAACGGCGTAACGCTTGACCAAGAGAATGCCTATTACCCCATGCTCGTCTATCAGGGCATTACTTATCTGCCGATGACGGTCGAGCATGCCGAACTTTTGAATCTTCGGTCGCATTGGCTGGAGCAAAGCTCTACCTTGACAATTTATTCCCATGAAATGCCGCTGTCCTTTTATTCGCAGCCCGGATATTTTGCCAGTCCCGATGATCAGCTGCCAACGAAAAATTTATTTGCCCGTCCGGTCTGGTACTCTGTTTCCGTCAACGACAGCCTGCTGGATACGAAAAATCAGCCCTATCCGGTCTTAAATTTCAGAAATATTACTTATTTCCCGCTGACTTGGCACTTTGCCGTTGATATTTTCAGATTAAGCTATCAGTTTACCGCCGAAAATGGGCTGGAAATCAAAAGTGCCGGCTACAATCCGCAGGCTGCTCCAACTCCGCTGCCAAGTGGAACGCCGCTTCATGGCAACGCAGCTAATCTGCCTCTATTAAAAGCAGAAAAAACGCTTTCCCTGCCCCAAAATGCCTTTGCCGATCCTATTTTTTACAAAAATGGCCTTCTCTTTTATTTTATCAATCATAGGGATCATATTCAGTTCTGGCGGCGTCCTCTCAATGGACGCGCCGAAAATATCGGGAATGCTGCGCTTGCTGATTCTGGTTATCATTATGCCCGTCTTTTGCCAGAAAGTGAGCTTCTCTTTATCTCGCATTTTGGCGGGACTACGATGGGAAGCGAGGGACTTTACCTGCTTCCGGAAAACGGCGCGTCCTATCTGCTTTCTAATATCAAATGGTACTGGCTGGCCTCTTGGCAAAACAAATGGATCGGCTCGGCGCTTAGCGTCAGCGGACCGGAATCCGGACTTTCTCTTATGGATCTGCTGGGAAATCGAAAAGCTCTGGGAAAATCCGATACCATCTACTATGCCAACTCCCCAGCAAAGGAATTTCTAATTCAGTGCAATATGCTGTATGCCCTTACCAGAGCAGTCAACGAGGATTCCGATCATTCGCAGCTTAGCCAAATCAATCTGGAAACCGGCGAACATCGGGCGCTGGCCTCCGATGTTGATCGCTTTTTCCCGAATGAGGGCGTTATTTATTACCTTAGAGAAAAAGAAAGCCGGCTTTATCGTCTTGACCTCGCTGACGGAAAAAGTACACTCTTTGCCGAATTGTTAAATACTCATCAAGATCTTTCGGTCTATGACAATACTTGTATTTTATCCGTACCAATAAATACAAAGCAGGACAATGCCTTGTCGAATTTGTATTATAGCCGCAGCGGTGATTTTTTGCCGCTTGCCGAAAATATCAGCAAATGGCAGCGCAATTCTAAGTATCTGGTATATCAGACTGAGTCCGGCGGCAAGCAATACATTGTTATCAGCAGCACCGACGGCAAGGCAAAAGCCGCCTACCTATCAACTAATCGGGATATTGACTTTCTTCTAAACGGGAGCGAGCTTATCATCTGGTCGTGGCAGGATCAAAAAGTGCATTATTTTAGGCTTTCCTACTAATAAAGATAGGGCTATATGTGAAACATCCATGTAAAGGCATTCCAACCACAACATTAAAATCAATTGAATGCTTTGCTTTCCGCAAGGGACTTGCTGGGCTGCGTTCTCTTTGGAATGGAAGAATACGGCGAAACACTGCCGCAAGCTACACCATTAAATGCGCTCTCCTTAAAAGACAATGAAAAAGCGATACTTGTTGATGTTTACATTCCCTCCGTTCGCATGGCGAATATTCAAAAATTTGTAAAATTAGTCCTCTAACTGAAGATGGCCAACATATGGGGAGTTTAAGCATGGATTTAAAAAATGAGTGCCGCCACACTTGCCAAAGCCGGCTAGATTCTGCCGAAGCGAATAAGACCTGCTTGAAAATTTTATTTTTATAGATTTTAATTAAATTTTAGAGAAATTTTTGTATGCTTTTCGAGATTTTAATCTACTATTCGCCGAATTTTTGCCGCCAGCTTATCCACCCAGCTTTTTTTCACACCCTTTCGCCGACTTCCCTTAAAATACATCTGCTGCCATTTTTTATAATTTTTGAAAAACAAAAAATTTTCAATGCTTCTCGGCCCTTGAATATTCTTGCGAACCGTCCGCAAAACGCCGTTATAATCCGCCTTCACCTTCCATTGAATCAGCGTCAGGCAGCCATTTTCGATCTCAATCCCATAAACTGCCCTAGGCTGAACGCAGCAGCCGGTATTAAAATATGGCAGATCGACCGTCTTTGCCAGCTTTGCTCGATGCGTATGCCCGCAGATGATAGCTTTTTTATTTTTATAAATCCATTTGCTGAAATTCTGCTCAATCTTATGTCGCTTGACTCGATTTTTAGCCGGACTTGCCGGATTGCGAAAGCCGACGATGTGCAGAAAGCGCCAAAAATAGCGAAGGGAAAGCATCGTGGGAAGCCATAGCTGATCATTGACCAGATCTCCTTGATGCCCATGCAGCAAAAGGAATTCATCGCCCGTTTTCTGATATCGCAGCAGTAAGCTTTCTCTTATCTCAATCCCTTCAAATAGATCGGTTTCAACCTCCTGATAGTCGTCCTCAAAATACATCAAATTGCGCCCAACCCAATTCTTATCCCGCAAAATCATATCATGATTGCCATACAGTCGATGCATCCGCCCCTGCCGATAAAACTCGCGTAAAAGCATAAATACATCGTGATGCGCCGAGCAAATATGCTCAAAGCGACTATGCTCCCACAGCTCATCGCCATCCCCCAGCTCAATATAAGTAAATCCCTGATCATAATAATATTGCAGCGCCGAAAAGTACAAATGCTGATTCGTTGCAAAATCATCGCTAATGCTGTTATCCCCTCGATGTATATCGCTAAATAAAATAAATTTGTCCTGCTCTCCAAATTCTATGATCTCCGCCTTCTGATAGCATTCGTCCAATCTTTGAAAGGTTTTCATTGCCCATCTCCCTCTATGCTTCTATTGCTCGTCATTTTTCTTTTTCAATTCCTCCGCAGCCTTTCTTACCACCCCTCTGACATCAATCCAATATCGCCGAACCAGTACTTTTTCTTCCTCGTCCCATATCGTATTTTCAAGAATCCCGCCATTTTTTTCAATCGTCCGCGCAGAACCGATATTATTCTCGTTACAGGTTACCAGCACCCTTTGCAAATTCATTGCTTGAGCCTCTGCCAAGGCCATCTCCAGCATTTTAGCAGCATAACCCTTACGGCGCTCGCTCCCTCTAACCGAATAGCCGATATGACCGCCTCTTTCCATCAAATAATCATTCAGCTCATGCCGAAAATTGAGTAGACCAACCACTCGTTTTTTATCCCGATCATAGGCCAAATACTGGGTGGACGGCACCTTCCCTGCTTCGCAGCTTTCCTTGGCTTCACATTTTTTCAAATATGCCAGCCAATCCGCATAGCATTCATAACTATGAAGACCTGCTCCCCCTTGAATATAGTCACTTTCCTGCAAATATTCCCGACGGTAGTCCATAACCTCTTGCTCCATCGCTTCCGTCGGCCGCATCAATTCCACTGTCATTTTTCCTCCTGACCACTATTTCCCGCTTTCATCTTTATAATATTCTTATGTTATCTATTATATTATTTTCTATGGCATTTCCTATACTATCTTCTATATTAGTTTCTATAATATTTCCAGCATTATCTCCTATAAGTATTTTCTATATTTCCCGCATTTTCTCCTATAGTAGTTTCCATGTATTTCCGGCATTATCCTCTGCTTATTTCCTAATTTTTTCCGACTATTTCCTTCGGGAAAGAATTCCCTCATATTTTTCAATAAATTCGCTCCTGCTCATCTTCCCGCACAACTCAGCGATAAGCGGATAAGGTATAGCTTCGGGATTTTTAAATCGAATACAGGATTTCCCCACATCTGGCTTTGCCTTTACATATTTAGGATATTCCTCTAAAAACCAGCTTCTGAGATCTTCTCGCAGATACATGCCCATATGATAAACGGCAATATGCTTTTTTTGCGATGCAAGCGAAAGAAAGCACAGATCATCCTCTGGATTGCAGTGATAGCCCTGTGGAAATACCTCTCTAGGCACCACATAGCTGATCATATCATATTGAAGCTTTTCGACATATTTATCCGGCAAGCTTTTGGTAAAGATTTCTCTCAGCTTGTTGATTGCCTCTTTATGCGCCTCCGGTATCTGTAAGAGATATTCCTCTACCGTTTTTACCTCGTATTTCATAAAGTCTCCTTATTTTTACTGCTCTTATTTTTGCAAATTCCCCTGCTTTTGATTTGCTAGGCTTCTAGTTTTACGCCTGCGCTTCCCATGTTCTGTTTTATCTGGCATCGCTCCGCCTTATGGCCTGCCTGCTTTATTGGGGATTTCCATTTTTATAACTTAGCAACCCTTCCGCAGATCCTTTCGCTGCCCCCATAGCTTCTATCGAGTCACTCCGACTTTTTAAGCTATAAAAAACCTTCAAGCCCGCTTCCCACAGCCCCGTTTTATCTGGCATCGCTCCGCCTTGTCCGGCGCTGCCTGCTTTATTGGGGCTTCCGGTTTTATGGCTCATAAACAATTTCCAGCTTGATTCTATCGGGATCCTCGAAAAACAGCGCAAAATGCTCCTCCCCGCCGGCATAGGGATATCTGTCCTCATAGAGCATGGGCGTTTTTTTCTTTATCAGCTGCTTCCTTAAGGCTTCTATTTTGTCCTTTGAATCGCAGTGAAAAGCTAAATGGTTTAATCCCACATTACAGCGATTATAGGAATTGGGCAAATATTTTTCTCTGGTCTGAACAAAAACAAGATAAAAAGTAGCCTTCCGGTAGGAAAAGCCATTTTCCCATTCCTGAAAGAGCAAATATCCCAGCTCCGGCAAAAGCCAGCCATAAAAGTCCCTGCTCCTTTTCAAGTCGCTTACATAAATCTCTATATGATGCATACCCTATCTCCTAGCCTCATTTTACTCATTCGATCAGCCCTTTGCAGAATAATCGTCTGCTGTATGATTTTATCAGCTCAGTCGCCTTTTGATAATTTTTCTATAAAAAAGAGTACTCCCAGATTATTAAAAACGGCTTCTTATTGGCAGAAAAAGGAAGCCAGATACCTCCGCTTCCTTTTCTTTTTCTTTCCTGCCGCCGCTTATGCTAAAAGCATAGGCAGCGGCAGGCCTTCTTTTTTAAGCCACTCAAACAGCCAGCTCAATATTTCTGCCAGCTATTTTAATACTCCATATTCGCCATGCGAACATAGGAATCATATCTTTCCTTAGCGCTTTCCTCCGCACTGGCAAACAGCTCCTGTGCCAATTCGGGGAATTGCTTTTCAAGACTGGTATAGCGAATCTCTCCGCGCAAGAATTCCTTGAAGTCTGTGCTCGGAGCTTTAGAATCCAGCACGAACGGATTCTTTCCCTCTTTAGCCAGCAACGGATTGAATCTCCACAGATGCCAGTATCCAGCTTCTACCGCAAGCTGCATTCTCTCCTGCGATTTGCCCATACCCACCTTTAAGCCATGGTTAATACAGGTGGAGTAGGCAATGATCAACGACGGTCCGTCATAGCTTTCCGCTTCCTTCAACGCCTTCATAAACTGAACCTTATTCGCTCCCATTGCTACCTGCGCAACATAAACATAGCCATAGGTGGTTGCCATAAGGCCGAGATCCTTCTTCTTGGTTTTCTTACCAGAAGCGGCAAATTTAGCAACCGCTGCCGTCGGGGTCGATTTCGAGGACTGGCCGCCGGTATTGGAATACACTTCGGTATCAAAGACCAGCACATTGACATTTTCTCCCGATGCCAATACCTGATCCAATCCGCCGTAGCCGATATCATAAGCCCATCCATCGCCGCCGACGATCCAAACAGATTTCTTCACCAGATAACTGCCGAGCTTTTCAATCTCTGCCAAAAGCTCATTTGCCTCAGCGCTGCCCAAATCCTTGCCAAACAATGCTTTTACTTTTTCCGAAGCAGCCTTATCCAGCTCTGTATTATCTTTTACTTCTAGCCAGCCGTTTACTGCCGCCTTTACATCCTCTGCCACATTCAGCTCCGCCAGCTGTTTCATCAAGCCGGTCAACTGTTGACGCAGCTTTCTGATACCAATTGCCATACCGTAACCATACTCGGCATTGTCCTCAAACAAGGAGTTTGCCCAAGCCGGTCCGCAGCCCTCTGCATTGGTGGTGTAAACGGTAGACGGCGCCGAACCGCCCCAGATTGAGGAACAGCCGGTTGCGTTGGCAATTACCATGCGATCCCCATAAAGCTGGGTAATATCCTTTAAATACGGGGTTTCGCCACAGCCTGCACAGGCTCCAGAGAATTCCATCAACGGCTGCGCAAACTGGCTGCCCTTAACCGTATCCTTGGCTAAAATCGTATCTTTATAAGTAATATTGTGATGCGCGTATTCCCAGTTGGCAATCTCTGCTTCCTGCGTGTCGATCGGCTTCATGATCAAGGATTTCTCCTTCGACGGACAAATATCGGCGCAGTTGCCGCAGCCCTGACAGTCCAAAATATCCACCTGCATACGGAATTTATACGGCTCTAAGCCCTTGCCTTTTGCCTGCTCAACCGCAAATGCCTCCGGCGCATTCTTCATCTCCTCGTCGGTTACTAGGAACGGACGAATAGAAGCATGAGGACAAACAAACGCACATTGATTACATTGAATACAATTTGCCGGAATCCACTCCGGAACAAAAGCAGCGATACCACGCTTTTCATAAGCAGACAAGCCCTGCGGGAAGGTACCGTCCTCACTGCCGACAAATACCGATACCGGCAACTTATCGCCCTGCTGCGCATTGACCGGATGCAAAATCTTTTGAACAAATTCCGGCTCATTGGCTGCCTTTACAGCCTCTGCCTTTGTTTCCTCGGCATTCTTCCAGCTTGCCGGAACTTCTATTTGCTCAAAGGCCTTGGCTCCCAGCTCAATTGCCTGGAAGTTCATTTGAATGACCTTTTCCCCTTTGTTGCCATAGGTCTTTTCGGCATATTCCTTCATATAGCCGATGGCTTCCTCAGTCGGAATAACCTGCGCAATGGCAAAGAAGGCAGACTGCATGATGGTATTGATGCGATTGCCCAAGCCGATGCTTTCCGCATGATCCCGCGCGTCAATCGTGTAAAGGCGAATCTCCTTGTCGGCAATCTCCTTTTTCAGCTTCGCCGGTAAATGCGTATCCAGCTCCTTGGCGCTCCATTTGGTATTCAAAAGGAAGGCGCCACCCTTCTTTAAGCCCTCCAGCAGATCATACTTATCGACGTAGGACTGCTGATGGCAGGCAACAAAGTCTACCTCCTGCAGCAAATAGGTTGACTGAATCGGCTCTTTGCCAAAACGCAGGTGAGATACAGTGATACCTCCGGATTTTTTTGAGTCATAGCTGAAATAGCCCTGCGCATACAAATCGGTCTTATCGCCGATAATCTTGATCGAGTTTTTGTTGGCACCAACAGTACCGTCCGAGCCCAGACCCCAGAATTTGCAGCGCTTTGCGCCTTCTTTTTCGGTATGAATCTGCTCGGTAATTGGCAGGGACAGATGGGTAACATCGTCCTCAATACCAATGGTAAAGCCGTTTCTCGGCTTATCTGCCTCCAGATTCTTAAATACCGCCAGAATCTGTGAAGGAGTGGTATCCTTGGAACCAAGTCCGTAGCGACCACCCACGATCAACGGCTGCCAGTCGGTTCCGTAGAACATCATGCGAACATCCAAATGCAGAGGCTCTGCCAACGCGCCCGGCTCCTTGGTTCTATCAAGTACAGCAATTCTCTTGGTGGTTTTTGGCAGTACTCTCAGGAAATGCTCCGCGGAGAACGGACGATATAGGTGAACCTTGATCAAGCCAACCTTTTGACCTTTTTCCGTCAAATAATTTACTACTTCCTCCGCCGTTTCCGTTACCGAGCCCATGGCTACGATAACATTGGTCGCATCCGGGGCACCGACATAATTAAACAGCTCGTATTTTCTGCCGGTCAAATCGCTGATCTTGTTCATGTACTCCTCTACGATACCGGGCACTTTTTCATAGAACGGATTGGATGCTTCCTTCGCTTGGAAGAAAATATCCGGATTCTGAGCGGTGCCTCTGGTAACCGGATGCTCCGGATTCAGCGCTCTCTGTCTGAATTCATTCAGCGCATCCATATCCAACAGCTTTTTGAAATCGTCATATTCGATCACTTCAATCTTTTGTACTTCATGAGATGTACGGAAACCGTCAAAGAAATGCATAAACGGCACTCTTGACTTAATGGCTGCAAGGTGAGCGATTCCTCCCAAATCCATGACCTCCTGCACGCTGCCGGAGGCTAAAAGAGCAAAACCAGTTTGTCTAGCCGCCATAACATCAGAGTGATCTCCGAAAATCGAAAGCGCATGTCCTGCCAAAGCCCGCGCGCTGACATGGAATACACCCGGCAAAAGCTCGCCGGCAATCTTATACATATTCGGAATCATTAAAAGCAGACCTTGCGATGCCGTATAGGTCGTCGTCAAAGCACCCGCCTGAAGAGAGCCGTGAACCGCTCCCGATGCGCCGCCTTCGGATTGAAGTTCCGAAACCGTCACCGTTTCTCCGAAAATATTCTTTTGCCCTTTCGCCGCCCATTCGTCTACATACTCTGCCATCGGCGAAGAAGGCGTGATCGGATAGATTGCTGCCACATCGGTAAATGCATAGGACACATATGCCGCCGCAGTATTTCCATCCATTGTCTTCATGTGTTTTGCCATAGTAACCTCCTTAAATAATAAATATCCTAATCCTCAACCTGTTTCACCTTTAACCCTTTAACAAAATACCTTTTACATCACGAAAAAAGTTGAGCAATACCTTATAGCGATCGGAGCCAAAATGTCCCCTATCCAATTTATTATATCATCCCCATACGCTGTATACAAGAGCAAAATAAAAATTATTTTGCCGCCGTCACTCGGTTTCTGCCCTCGTTTTTTGAGCGATAGAGCGCCGTATCCGCCTTATTGATAAGCTCGACCGCCGTTTCTCCATTCTCCGGATAAGAGCTGATGCCGAAACTGGCAGTGATATTTAAAATCTCGTCGCCGGTATTGATCGAAAAATTTTCCAGCTTCTGGCGCAGTCTTTCGGCAAACTTATAGCTTTCCGCCAAAGAATTCCCGCGCAGCAGCAGAATAATTTCTTCCCCGCCGAAACGTCCGATCACATCGGTAGTACGACAATTCGACCGCAAAAATGTGGATAATTCGATCAAAACCTTATCCCCTACGATATGTCCATAGGTATCGTTAATTTTTTTGAATTTATCAATGTCAATAAAGACCACGCCCAAATTGCCGCCGCTTTCCTTAGCCAGCCGCATTTCCTCCTGAAAGAGATAATCAAAATGCTTCCTCGTGTAAAGGCCGGTCAGATCGTCCGTCGTAGCAATTTTGTAGAGCATGGCATTTTCCATGGAAACCGCCATCTGACTGGCGACAATTTTCATATTTTCTACGATCTCCTTGGTAAATATTCCGGTAGAAAGCGAATTTTCCAGGTAGCAGATCGCCCTCAAACTGTTTTTATACGTAATCGGCAGCAACATCAGCGATTTGATATGCTTTTCGGCAAGCAGCTCGTCTATCTTGGCATATTCGCTTTTTTCGGCATTATCCAAGGTCAAAATCTCTTTTGTTTGAAACGCCGTCCGAACCAAATTCATCGGCATTTCTCGGTAAACATCCTCCTTATTCCGATTTTTCTGATTCTCTCCTGAATAAAATTCCTCAATTTTCAACTGATCGCTGTCCTCAACCGGCAGAAACACAACAACCTGCTGCGCGCCCGAGGCCTCCAGCAGCACCATAATCATTTTTTGGATTAATTCCCGGTAATCCAACACCGAGCTTAAATCTCTGATCAGATCAGTAAAAAAGCTGTTTTTCCGCTCTCTTTGCAGCCGCCTTTGGAATTTATCAAATTCCGTTTCCACTCCACCCAAGCCGACCTGTAGGCTTTCCAGCTCCCGCTGGGCAATCAAGGCAAAGGATTCAATCTTCAAGTTTCGGAAATTGTATTCCGCCAGAATAAATTCCTGCATTGCCGCCGCTGTTTCACCGATTTCCGTCAAAAACTTACCGTATGCCAGCTGCGTGCTGGCAGTCAGCCATTGGCGTTTATATTCGATCGTATGGTCGATACTGGCTTTATAATATTTCTTGGCCTTGCTGTGATTGCCTCGAAGCACATACCATTCCGCTAGGGCTCTAAGCGCGGCGCCATAATAGGTCGGATATTTTTTTCCTGCCAGTGCAATCCCCATCATTTGCCGAATGCGGGAAAGCAAGGATTTATCCTCCGGAAAGCTTTGATGAATTTTTCTTTGCTTACGGCACAGAGCCATAGCATAATAGGAATGCGCCAATAAAGTATATTGCGCCGGGAAATAGCGATTTTTCTTAATTTCAAGCGCCTTTTCAAAGCATTCGATTGCCTGCTCCTCCTGATTGGCAAAGAAAAAGGTAACGCCCATTTCTGCCATGCTACAGAACTGATCAAAATAATCCTTCGTTTTTTCCGCTAATTCATAAGCCTTTTTCCCGTGGCTGATTGCTGCCGTAAAATTTCCCTGTCCTCTGTAATACTGCAGATAATAGATATCCGCAGAAATAATTCCATAATTGTCGCCGGACTCCATCGCCTTTTTTTGATAAAAATCATTATAGCGCAGCATATTGCTGAAATCACCCAAATAATTATAGGCGTGAATCAGCGCATTTATCGTCAGGCCGTAGAACGGTGAAAATTGCAGTTTTTTATGAATTTGCAGCGCCATGAGCGCATAGTTGAGCTGCCCCTCGTAGTCCCCCAAAACCTCCGATTTATATGCCAAAAGTGTATGAGAAATCATCGTGATATGGTCATCGCCGATTTCCTCTGCGATTTTTAAGCCCTTGGCAAAATATTTTCGCGCCATTTTTCGGAAAGGAGTGCCTAAACACATCTGCGCCATATTAAAATAAGAAAGCGCCAGCTCCTGTGAAATTTTTGTTCTAGACCAGTGCTGATTGGTCGTCCACAGTGAAAAATAAGCGAAATATCTAACATCCACCATGATGCTGACCCACCAGATATTTTGATTGATCTCCTGGCGAATGCTTCGATTCGGCTTCACCGCCAAATTGACCTCTGATTCTCTTAACAGCGATTGCCCCAGCCGAATGATAATCTGCTTTACAATACCGGTATACAACTCAAAATCATTGTTGGGTAAATGAATCCTTTTTTCTTTCATCGCCGCCTTAACATAGTCCAGCGCCTCCTGGAAATTTCCTTTATAGAAAGCTACCCAAGAGCGTTCCTCCAAAATATCCGCCCTCATCTCCGGAGTAAGATCCAGCTTGAGCAGCTCTTCAAAGGTTTTTTCCGCCTCGTTTGGCTTGCCTTCGGCAACATAGATCTCTCCCGCCATTTTCTGTGCCCTGTAAAACAGAATAATTTCATCATCCTGATATTCCAAGGAATTTAAAAATCCGTTTAAAACCTCAATCGCCTGCTGATTTTTGCCCTGACTTTTTAAAAATTGAGCAGCCTCGAAGGAATAAGTCTTAATTTTTTCGTTGTTCTGCGCCCGCAAATAATAGCGGGTCATGGCGATCGCTTCCTCCGACTTGCGGAAGCGCAAATATTCCAACTCTAAAACTCTGGCAATTCTTTCGCTATAATGGCGTATTTCGCTTTTGCTCAGTTTTTTGCGAAAATGCGTATAGATTTCCTTATCAGGAAATGCATAGTATACTGTATCCTTAATCTTTTGCTCCAAAAACTGCTCCCTTGTCAGCTCCTCCAAAACAACCTTGGTGTCAATGCTTTCTAGCTCGGCTACTCTTTTAACATAAGTCCAAGGAAGAGCGTCCTCAATTGTCGCCATAATCGCCAACAGCTTTTCCGCCTGCGGCGATAATTCATCGCTTCGGCTGATAATCTCCGCCGAAATCTCCGCCGGCAGCCCCAAATCTATCAGCACTAAGGGATTTACCCGCCATCTGCCTTCCCGATAGGTCAAAGCGTCTTTTTGAAAGAGCCAGTTGGCAACCTCCGTCGATAAATAGATATTGCCACGGCTCCTTTGATAGACATACTTGGCGACTCCCTCCGCATCCTCCAGCCGATGCCCTGTCACCTTACCCAGCGCCTCCAGCACCTCCGCCTCTGTTATTTTTTTCAACGGAATCTTCAGGTCAATCAGCGGATGATCCGGCAAACTCCGGCGACTGCTGATTGTAAAGAATACCTTATCAAAGCTTTGATAAAATTTTAGCAATAATTCATTGCTGACCTCGTCCAAATCCAAATTCTCCAAAAGGATAATCAGGGGATCTTCTACCTCGCTAATCAGCCGCCATAAATTTAGAAGATTTTCCAATTCCTCCTGCGGATATCCGGTCGCCTCCCAATCTTTTTCAAAAAAGTCCGCAAAGCGATCTGCTTTAGTGCAGATCACAGCCTTGGAAATATTATTGCGCCCAACGATTTCCTGCCGCAAGATATCCTTGCGGCGCATCGGATAGGCTTCAAAAACCTTCAAGTATTCCATCAGCACATTCCAAATCATATCGACCCGAAAAAGCTGATGCCCGCAGTCGCCGTAAAGCAAGATATTCTTTTTGCTCTTGCTCTCCAGCTTTACCATATCCAAAACAACACTTTTTCCGCTGTTTTTTTCTCCGGACACCAAAACAAAACCTTTGCTCTGCCGGAGCAAGGCATCCAAACGATTCATTTGTCGACTGGACAAAAAGTCCTTTTCATGGAAATTTATTTTTGAAATCGTATCATAGGCATTAAAGATAAAGTTGACATTTCCGCTTAAATACTCCCTGATATCGTACAGCAGGCTCTCTGCCGATTGGTACCGATTCATTGGATCCTTTTCCAAAAGGCAGAGGATCATCTGATCCAGACTGCTATTGACCTCCAGATTGTATTGGGAAATACCACTCGGAATTTGAGCGATCTGCAAATACATATACTGATTTAAGGACTTGGCGCGAAAGGGCAGACGTCCCGTCAAAAGCTGATATGCGATTACCCCCAAAGAATAGAGATCACTTCGGATATCAAATTTTTTCCGGTTGATACCAACCTGCTCCGGAGCCATATAAACTGCCTGCTCCATCATAAAATCACTGTCTTTTTCTTCCATGTAGCTGCCGGAAACCAGTTCGCCGAATTTGATGCTGATATTTTCTCCCTGCTGATTCGTATCAATATAAATATTTTTGGGATTGACCAGATACATGGCTATGCCGTTTTTGGAAAAGTATTGAATTCCCTCGGCAATTTTTTTAATCAGCTTCAAGACCCATGTAACGTCAAATTTTTCCTTTTGGTTAATCAGATCGCTTAGCTTATAACCCTCTATCTTTTCCGTCACGACGTAAAGCTCGTCGTTTTCCTCACCGATGTCATAAATACCGGGCAAAAATTCCGTTTCGTCCGCCGCCAGCTTTTCCAACTGCTGCTTTAGCGAACCAAGAGCCTGAGAAAAAAGACTCAAACGATAATATTTGACAATATACAAATGCCCTGTTTCGATCTCCTCAGCCTCATATAAGGAGTACGTTTCCTTCTCGTCACGCACAGATAAGAGCTTGTATTTCTTTTGAAATTCTTTGCCTACATTTTGCATTTTATCACCCAATAGCATCCTGCTTATTCTCGGTATTTTCAGTTTCTTTCTGGATTATTTCTTGTGCTTATTGATTTTATTTTATCATAAAAAATCATAACTTTCAAGAAATGAAATCGTTTCCTTTTATGGTATCAGTGCGGCAGAAATCCTTTGATTTCCGCCCTTGCCAGCGTCCTATATTTATGTTGTAATTTCTGACATTTTATTTTACGGCCTTTCCTCCAAAACTGGTGCTTTGGCTTCTCAGCTTCCGCGTTTTTGAGTCGGCGATGGCTTGCTTTCCAGCTCATCGCCATCCTTTTCGGCTTCCTCGCCCATCAACGCCGCGATCTTGTCTTTTTCCGCCTCGGTCATTTCTCGGCCAACCGGCGACAGCCGATAAACTCCTCTGCTTTCCTTCTCAAACCAGCCGTATACATTGCTTCTTAGAATGGTTGCTGCCCTTTTGTGCTCAACCCCCTGCTTGGCCAGCTCTGCCGCCGATTTGGCTCCGGACTTCAGTAGGTGGGCAATTCGGTAGCACTGCTCTCGGTAAAAGGTAGTAATCGGCTGACGCGTCGAGCCGCCAAGATTGCTTTTTAAAACTCTTTGCTCAAATTCCCTGATCGCCGCTTCTCTCTTTTTTCTGGCATAGGACATCACTCTCATCCGCTCTGCCTCCAAGGGCTGCTGCTCACAGCTGACTTCGCCAGTTACTGTATGCACCAGCAAAAGCCCGATACCCAAGCGCTTCAACAAATGCAGCTTATCCAGATAGCTTCGGCTCCTGAGATTCACCTTCTGCACCGGCACCGCAATATAGACCAGATCGAACATCTTCTGCCGATTGACCGCCTGCAATATCAGCTTAAAATTAAAATCCTTCTTCAATTCAACCGCCATAAAGTCCTGATCCGCCTTGACCAGAACGTCACAGTCCTTGACTTCGCCCTCCACGCTATACCCAAGCTCTTCAAAAAAGCGTTTCAGCGGTAAAAATAAATCTGTTTCCTGCATGGCCTCTTCCTTTTTACATCCGCTATTTTTATTATGCCTCGTCCAAAAGGCTCTGCGCGGCGTTTTCCCCCATAAGCAAGTCCTCCGCTCTTTCCAAGGTAAATCTGCCGTATTTTCCATTGCGAAAGCTTTCCAGAAAAACATGCGACAATCTGTCCGTATCGGCTTCGCCGCCGCTCTTCACAAAATTCCGCTCCTTTGCCAGCTGCTCAAAGTTTTGATAGTTTTCCTTATTATTATCGGCAAAAGGAAAGCATTCCCTAAACCCTTGCGGAAAATATTCTTTCATAAATTCAAACAGAGATAATGCCAGCTGATAGCTGTCGATCACCTCCTCACGGATTGTTCCGATATATGCCAACTTTTTCCCTACCAGAGGATCTTCAAACTTAGGCCAAAGCACTCCCGGAGTGTCCAAAAGCTCTACGCCGTTTTTTAGCTTAATCCATTGCTTGCCCTTGGTAACGCCAGGCTTATTGCCGGTTTTTGCCATGTTTTTCCCTGCCATTTTATTGATAAAGGTCGATTTTCCGACATTAGGAATCCCTACAATCATCGCTCTGACCGGCTTATTGATCAACCCCCGCTTTTTGTAGCGCTCTAAAATCGGTCGCATAATCCGATCAATCATCGCCTGTACCTTTTTCATATTGTTTTCTGTTTTGGAATTGACCTCCAAGGCATATTTTCCCTGCTGGCGAAAATGCTCCAGCCATTTCTCCGTTTCCGCCGACTCCGCCAAATCCGGCTTAGTCAATAAAATCAGGTGCTCCTTGCCGTTGGTCAGCGCCCGCAGGTCAGGATTTGACGAAGAAATCGGCGCTCTGGCATCCACCAGCTCGATCACAATATCAATCAGCTTTAAATTTTCTATCATCATCCGCCTGGCCTTCGTCATATGCCCCGGATACCATTGAATGTTCATTTGATCCTCCTATCCGATCGACAACGCTTTCTTTGCTTACCAACCGGTTCATAATTTCTTCTTGTAAATTAGGAAAAAGCCTATCTTATACTTCAAGATAGGCTTTTTGCGTCATGTGCTTCCTCGCCGCGAAAACAAAGAGCCTGTTAAGCCTTTATCTTCGCTTGTCCTAAAAATCTGCTTTCACCAAGCAAATCTCCGACTACCGAGTTTCTACTTTTTCTTTAATTTTCGCACTCTTACCGGATCTTTCTCTCAGGTAGGTCAGCTTCGCGCGACGTACCTTACCGCGGCGAACTACTTCGATATGATCAATTACGGGCGAATGCACCGGCCAGCTTTTTTCTACGCCTACGCCATAAGAAATACGTCTTACGGTGAAGGTTTCCTTTGCTCCGCCGCCCTGTCTTTTTAAAACCGTTCCTTCAAAAACCTGAATTCTCTCACGGTTTCCCTCTTTGATCAAAGCGTGTACCCGAACTGTATCGCCGACTTTAAAGTCTACGATATTGTCCCTTAATTGTTCCTGTTCAATTTTTCTGATAATTTCATTCATGAGTTTTTCTCCTTCCTGCCAATGTGTTCTTACGCAATCTCTCTGCCAGCGGAACACCCATGCTCATACCAAAGGAATATATCACAGTTTTCATCAAAATGCAAGTGTTTTTTTATTTTTTACTAAAAAGGGTAAATTGCAATAGCAGCTGCTCTATTTTTTGAATTAGGAATCCAGAAGCAGCTCCAACAGCTCTTTGATTGTTTTTTTCAAAACGGGATGAACTTCCTCCGCCGCTATCTCCGCTAGAGGCTGCAAAACAAATAAACGATTAGTCATATCATAATGAGGTACCTTTAGCTCCGGCAAATCAATTATTTCCTGATCATATAAAAGTAAATCTAAGTCCAAAGTTCTTGGCCCCCAACGAATATCTCGTTTTCTATCTGCTTCCTCTTCTAGCTTCTGCAAAACCTTCAACAGTTCCAAAGGCGAATAGATTGTTTCCAGTCCAACCGCTCCATTTAAAAAAAGCCCTTGCTCCGTATAGCCATACGGCTCCGTTTCTACCCATGCAGATACATGAACCTGTCGAATTCCTGCCTGCGCCTTTAGCCCTTCCACCGCTCTTTCCATAATTGCCTTGCGATCCCCCATATTCGAGCCGATCCCTAAAAAGGCTTTTTTCCAATTTTTCATTTTAATAATCCTTTTCTTTATTGTCTTATAATTGTTTTATTCCTTAATTGCATTTTTTTATAGCTTTTCTGTTTTTATCATTTTTTCATGACACTTCAAATTTATTTTCTTTTCTGTTTTTTGCTTCTGATTTTTTATATAGCTTGGCTTCTCTATTTTTATAAACTTCCTACTGCCACTTCGTTTCAATCTGTTTCTAGCACAAAAGGAAGCTGTGCTTCCTTGCCAAATTCTATTTTCACATCTTATTTTCATACACAATAAGAAATTATTTTTGGAATCAAAAGTGTTCTCATGCTTTTATAAAGCATATAATTCTAAAATACTACAGCCCTATGCCTGTTCTATCGCCCGCATCATTTTGATTGCTCTTACATTTTCTTTAACAGCATGCACCCGCACAAAGGCACAGCCTTGCTGCACAGCCCAGCAAGTTGTTGCCAGCGTTCCTTCCAATCTTTCCTCCGGCGGCAAATTCAAAGTCAGCCCAATTACTGATTTATTAGAAGTTCCCAGCAAAACAGGAAGCTGAAACTCTTGTAAAACCGAAAGATGACGAAGCATTTCCAAATTTTGTTGATAACTTTTTCCAAAGCCAATACCGGGATCTAAGATGATTTTTTCTTTGCTGATGCCCGCATTTTCGGCGACAGCAAGGCTTTCTCTGATATCCGCTATTACCTCTGATAAAAAATTTTGATATTCTGCCTTTGCCCTGTTATGCATTAAACAACAGACAACCTCCGCCCTCGCAATCACTTCCGCCATTTTTGAATCGTATCGCAGCCCCCAAATATCATTGATTAAATCAATTCCCGCTTCAACCCCCACCTGCGCAACTTCTGCCTTATAAGTATCTAAAGATAAGGGAATATCAAACTCTTTTTTCAGCAACTCAATCACTGGCATTACTCTATCTATTTCCATTTCTGCCGAAACCGGCGTATGCCCAGGGCGAGTAGACTCCCCTCCTATATCAATAATATCCGCTCCTTCACTAATCATTTTTTCTGCCTGCCGGAGCGCTTGATCGCGCTTCATGTATCTTCCTCCATCAGAAAACGAATCCGGCGTAATATTCAATATACCCATTAAATAAGTTTGATTCCTTATATCAAATTCTCGATTTCCTATTTTCATTCCCTACTCCTTTTTACCATCTATTTTCTAAAATATAAAGCTTCCCCTTCCTACTGCATAATATATTGATATTTTTTTAGCGAATCGCTCAATTTATTTTCATGATTTTTTCCAACCAGCTAAAACGATGTTTTGAACAAGCGGACGAATTTCCCCTGCCAAATATAGCGATCCGCAAATCATCAGCACATCTTTGATATTCATTCTCTTCATCACCAAATCCAGTGCTTCCTTAGAGGATGCGCAACTCGTTACTTCATCGGCGTACATTTTTGCCCTTTCGGCTAATTCTTCTGGAGCTAGCGTTCTTTCACTATTTACAGGTACAGCAAAAAGACCTTCCGCATAAGGAGCTAAGCTTGCCAGCATTGCTCCATATTCTTTATCTTTCAAAACCCCCATGATTATAAAAATTCTTTTGTTTTGCCGTTTCAAATCTGCCAATATATTTTCCGCCGCTCTTGCTCCTGCCGGATTATGCCCGCCGTCTAAAAGAATAAGCGGCTTTTCAGCTATCACTTCCATTCTTCCGATTAGCGCGGTTTGTTCTATTCCAGCTTGAATTGCCGCATCCGAAATATCATATCCTTCTTTTCTCAAGCACTGAATCGCTTGATATGCTGTTAAAGCATTATAAATTTGAAATTTTCCGAGCATTGCTTTTCTGAATTTTAAATGATTATAGACAAAAAATTCGTACTTCCAGTCCGTTTCTTCGTAATTAAGCAGCGTAAGGCTCGGCTGATATAAAACGGCTCCATTTTCCTCACATTTTTTTCGAATTACCGCTTCCGTTTCTTCCTGCTGCAAAGGATATAGCACTACCTGCCCGCCTTTGATTATCCCAGCTTTTTCCTCAGCAATCTGTATCAATTCTTCTCCCAGAAAATTCATATGATCTCGATCAATTTGTGTAATCACTGTTACCAAAGGTTGCCGGATTACATTCGTTGCATCCAGCCGCCCGCCCATTCCAGTTTCCAAACATACAATATCACAAGCTTTTTCTTTAAAATAGGAAAATGCCAGAGCAGTTTCTACTTCAAATGCCGTTGGTAGTTCTTGGTCATCTGCTTCCATTTTCTCTATTTTTCGCTTAATTTTGGCCATTTCCACAGCAAAGTCTGCTTCTTCAATCCATTTTCCATTTATCTGAATATTTTCACGATGATTCTGAAGATAAGGACTTTGGTAAAGCCCCACAACAAAGCCAGCGTTTCTAAGAATATTGGCTATCATATGGGTAGTGGAACCTTTCCCATTCGTGCCCGCAATGTGAATAAAGCGGCATTTCTCCTGCGGATTTCCCAATGAAAAAAGCAGTTGGTTAAGCCTTTCTAAACCTGGTTTTATCCCTGAATAAGAAATTCTTTGCAAATATTCATACGCTTCTTGATATTTCATTAATTGCTCCTTTTTCCCATTTATGTTCTTTCTTTCCCTTCCATAAAATCACTCTCTCACTCCTCACTATATCTCTTTCAAGGCAGCCCTCCACAATCAAAGAGCGTTTTTACAGCAAATCCAAACACCATATGTTAGTCTATTTAATTTGATATCTCATTCTATCTGTCTATTTGGCTTTATCTATCATAATTCCACTTTTTAATATCTGCTTTTTCTATCAATCCTATAAACAACATTATTCTAGTTTTTTATACTCCCCCGCCCAATTAT
>JBGZBY010000117.1:0-4144 GCA_041844915.1 Eubacteriales bacterium | reverse complement strand
TTTCTATCTTATGTATTATCTGTTTCCTGCTTTTTCTTTCCGTCAATACGAGAAGACATTCTTGGCTTCCCCCTTGTTTTCCTACCGCGGTATCCATTTCCCAATGCCCGAAATCTTCCCGTAGATTGATGCTTTCCGCTTTCTCTTCGATACTTCTACCGCCTTTCTTTCGGATCTGTTTTGCCCTTTTGTTTTTTTTCTTCGTTCTTTCTGATACGGTAAGTCCTTCGCCGTATTATCCCAAAACAGCTCTCCATGAATATAATTATATAAGGTTTTTACACAGAATAGATTGGGATATCCTTCTCGTTTGGCTTCGTATAAGGCGGCAGCCGGATAAAAGTTGTAAAATAAGGTGTCGGGCATTAAAAATAAAAGAAATTGAAAGCTCCTCTTGCGCGGGCGTGCAAAAAAGGTGCGAAGATTGACTTTCTGTCGGGAAGGCATTATAATAAAAAAGTATAAAAATTTAGAAAGAGTTTTGTAAGAGGGGAGAAATAGGTACAAGGGTCAGTAAAAATTGAATAAAATGAGGAGGAAATATCATGAAGCAAGGAGCTGTCAAACTAGAAACCAGAGCCGATGCCGCCAAGCTGCTGCTGGACATGATTCGGCCGCTTAAGGCATTTTACAGCGAAGGCAAGGCAAGGCTGGATGTCAGCGCTGCCGGAGTGCATTACGGCAGGAGTATTGCCGGTATGGAGGGCTTTGCTCGCATTCTATGGGGCTTGGGGTCCCTATGGCATACTGATAATGCCGATTTATCGGAGCAGCTGCGGCAGGAGGCCGAGGAATGGCAAGAGCTTGTACTTACCGGTATGAAAAACGGTACAAATCCGGAGCATCCGGAATACTGGGGGGAAATCAATGATTTTGATCAACGCATGGTCGAGATGGCGGCGTTATCGGTGGCAATCAGCCTTTCGCCGGATAAGCTGTATCGGGAGCTTTCGCCGCAGGCGCAAAAAAATCTCTATGAATGGCTGAACCAGATTAATTTTAAGCAGGTGCATGGCAATAATTGGCGGTATTTCCGAATCTTGGTCAATATGACCTTCCGCTTATTGGGCTTGGATTGGTCGAAGGAGAGAGTCGAGGATGATATGGCGCTGATTCGCAGCTGTTATACTGGAGATGGCTGGTATTTTGATGGCAATGATGGACAAATCGACTATTATGTGGCGTTTGCCATTCATTTTTACAGCTTGATTCATGCTCGATTTTTCCGAGAACTGGAGCCAAGCTTTGCCGAGGAAACCGTCAAAAGAGGTAACTGTTTTTCACAGGACTTTGTGTACTGGTTTGAAAATAACGGCGCCGAGCTGCCCTTTGGTCGAAGCCTGACCTATCGCTTTGCTCACAATTCCTTTTTTGGGGCGCTGGCATTTGCCGGCGGAGAAGGCGTAGGCTATGGAGTCATGAAGAATTTGGTGCTGCGCAATCTGGAGAATTGGATGAAATATCCAATTTTTGACAATTCTGGTGTGCTAAGCGTAGGATACCATTATCCCAATCTTTTTATGAGTGAGGGCTATAATGGCGGCGGTTCGCCATATTGGGCGCTAAAATCCTTTATTATGCTGGCATTGCCGGAGAGTCATCCATTTTGGACAGCCGAGCCGGAGGATTTCGTTTATCAGCCGCAAAAAAGGCTGATTCATCCGCATATGCTGGTAACGCATGATAAGAATCACCATTTGCAGGCCTTTACCGCCGGTCAGCACTGTGCCGGCAATCACGGTGCCTGTGTAGAAAAATATGAAAAATTTGTGTATTCCAATCAGTTTGGCTTTAGCGTTTCGCGGGGCAGCAGCTTGCCGCAGGGAGCCTTTGACTCCGTTTTGGCAGTTTCGCCGGCGGAGGAGGAGCATTACCGGATGCATAGCGGGAGAAAAAGCATAAATGTCGAGGAGGAATATATTCGTGCCGAATATGAGCTTTTGCGCGGCGTTAAGGTAACGACTTGGCTGATTCCCTGCGACAGCTGGCATGTACGGGTTCATCGGATTTGCGCGGATTATCCGATCAAAGCAGCGGACGGCGGCTATTCGATTGAGATCGAGGACGAACAGGCGAAGAAATATCCTGCTTCCTGCCGGCAGCTGGAGGATGGGCAGGCCTTTGTGACGATTCCGACAGGAATCAGCGGAATTATCAGCCTTAGCGGCGGCAAGGGCGAGATTATTGACGCTTTTCCGAATACCAATTTGCTCTATCCCCTAGCAGTAATTCCGACAGCGATTTATGAGCTGCCGGCAGGCGAGCATCAGCTTATGGATATGATCTTTGCCGATCGCTCGGAGCAGGCGGAGGAAAAGCGCAGGCAGCAGCCGCAGGTCAAGCAGGAGGGCAATAAGCTGGAAATTTGCTTGCCCAATCGGACGATTTCTCTGGTGCTAAATTAATTATATTCCTCCGGTCAGCGACAAAGGAGGAAAAAAAGGGGATAAGCTCCCAAAGGGCGTATCCCTTTTTAAACAACCTAACAGCTTATAGGCTATTCGTTTAAGACCTTGAACTTGACAAAGCGGCAAAGGAGGAAAAAAGGGGATAGGCTCCCAAAGAGCGTATCCCCTTTTAAACAACCTATAATATGAATGGGCTGCTTCGATTTATCGTTTGTTTGCTTGAGAGCTGCTTCTGGCTCTTTTGAGCAGGATATCCTCCTTTACCGACAGCGGAACGGTTTCAAAGCCCGGTGTGGGTCGAGCGATATAATAGCCCTGAACAAAGTCGATGTTCATGTCAATCAGCTTAGCCAGATCGGCATATTCCTCTACGCCTTCGGCAACAAGAGCAATTTCTCTGGCATGGCAGAAGGACACAAGGTTGGAAACCAACTGCTGTTTATCACTGTCATGGTGAATTCCCTGAATCAGCATCATGTCGATTTTTACAATATCCGGCTTAACGGTCAAAATTCTGGCTTCACTGGAATAGCCATTGCCAAAATCGTCAAGAGCCAATCTCATACCGCAGCTGCGCAGAAAAGTCAGGCAGTCCGACATATCCTCTAAGCTGTCAGATTCCCGTTCGGTCACTTCAATTACCAGCTGTGAGAAGAAATGTTCATATTCTTCCGCCAGAGCCAGGAATTCATTTTGCGACATTAAATGGCTGGGAATGCTGTTGATGAAAATACGGACACCATTTAATTCATCAATATGTCGATCAATAGTTTCCAAGGCTACGGAAAAAACTAAACGCTCCAGCTGCGCCAACTGAGATTGAGCTGTGGCGACAGACAGGATTTCCGCTGGGCTTTTAAAGGCAGGATGCGAGGAGCGCATCAGGGACTCATAGGCATAGATTTCGCCGGTTTTCAAGCTGATAATGGGCTGGAAATAAAAATGAATCATTCTATTGTCGATTAGCTGATGAATAGCTTCGCGGTTTTCCAGCAGATAGGATTTGCTTTCATAGGTCTTTTTGTTAAACTCATACAGCACACCCTTTTCCTTGTGCTTTGCTTCGTACATGGCAAAGTCGGACAGCTTTAAGAGATCGGTGATATTGTTCGAGTCCTCCGGATACCATGCAAGACCCGAAGAAAAGCGAATCCGATGCGAGTTGCCGTCCGGTGTGCGCAGCTCGTAGCGCTCGCTTCGCTTTAGCTGCTTTTCAATCAGCTTTTTGGCTTCTGATTTTGACGAAAAGCCATGCAGATAAATGGCAAATTCATCTCCGGAAATGCGGGAAACGATGCCGCCATAAACGCCGAATTCATGGAACATCTCACTGGCTCGAAGAATCAGTCGATCACCGATTTCATGACCAAAGGTGTCATTGATATATTTCAGATTATCCAAATCCGAAAAAATCATTACCCCGATTTTGTGTGGCTCATACATGATTTTGGCATTTGCCTCACGCTTGAAGGCTTTCCGATTGTAGAGATGCGTCATACTGTCAAAATCCAGCTCGTGAACGAGGCGCCGATGCTCTTCGATTTCCTTGGTGACATCCAAGATAACGCCGATATTGCCGCTGGAGGTATTGCTTTCTAAAATACGCAGCCAGATGTCGGGAGAGTCCTCGCTGATTGTATATTGATAGATATTTTCGTATTCCGACGCTGGAGATGCTGTCAGCTCGGCATAGTATTTTTTCCATTCGCTGGCCGAGATTTTAATGTCGGGATTGA
>JBGZBY010000116.1:0-5755 GCA_041844915.1 Eubacteriales bacterium | reverse complement strand
TTGCCTCAATTATATGCTTTTCCCGTTTCTCCTTCCATCCTGCTTCCGACCAAAATTTTTCCGCCGCCTTGCTGCCAGCATTTCCCCCAGCAAACAAAAGACTGGTCTTCTTGGCTCTGTTTCTTCGGTCAGGCTGCCGCAGGCTTTTTTTGCGAACGGTATTCCCTATTGCTTTGCCTCAAATTTAAGTTGCCTTCTATTTTTAGAAGCTCCGCAAGGCTTTCCTTAATATAGGCGCCTCGCTCATCTCCGCATTGGAAAAGCTTCGATAAAATGCCGACGCCGCCTCATTTTCTGCCCGAATCAAATAATACTGATGAATTCCCTGTCGGCCGGAGTCCGCTTCCATTTCCGAAAACAGCTCCTTGGCAACACCTTTTTTTCTATATTCCGGCAAAACATAGACCCAATCCACATAGCACATCCGGTATCCGTCCTGTATGCAGCCATAAAAATGATATTCTATCCTGCCGACTACCTTATCTCCGTCAAATGCTAAAACGGAAGTCGTTCTCTTATAAAAGTCATCGTCCATTCTGGCTCGAATTTCACTTTCATTGACCTGATCTGTCGTCATCAGCTCCGGCTCCAGCTCTATTGCCAGCTTCAAATACGTAATATATGCTTCCACATTTTCCTTTCCAAGCTTTTCTAAGCGCATTTCCGTTTCCTTTCCATGCCCGCCAGCGCCGTTTCCATGCTTTGACTTATTAGGAAATAAATCGGCGCCTGCTTCTTATGGCTTCCGGCTTTACACTGCCACCGGAATCCCTTTGATCTGCTCATTTTTTTGATAATTTTCCAGTTCAAAATCATCAACGGTAAACTCATAAAAATCACGAATCTCCGGATTGATTTTAAATATCGGCGCCGGATAGCTCGGTCTTTGTAGCATTTCCTCGACCAGCGGAATATGCCGGTCATAGATGTGCGCGTCAGCAATCACATGCACCAGCTCGCCCGCTTCCAGTTCCGATACCTGCGCCAGCATATGCATCAGCACGGCATACTGCACCACATTCCAGTTATTCGCCACCAAAACGTCATTGGAGCGCTGGTTCAAAATCCCATTCAGGCGCCTGCCCGTCACATTAAAGGTCATGCCATAGGCGCAGGGATAGAGATGCATTTCCGCCAAATCCTGATGTACATACAAATTCGTCATAATACGTCGGGAATAAGGATTATTTTTCAGGTCAAAAAGCACCCGATCAACCTGATCAAACATTCCCTCCTGATAGCGATGCCGAACGCCCAGCTGATAGCCGTATGCCTTGCCGATGCTGCCGCTCTCGTCCGCCCAGCTATCCCAGATTTTACTGTTCAAATCCTTAATATTATTGGATTTTTTCTGCCAAATCCACAAAATCTCGTCAATCGCGCTTTTAAATGCGGTCGGCCGCAAGGTCAAAATCGGAAATTCCTCAGCCAAATCATAGCGATTGACCACGGCAAACTGCTTCAGCGTATGCGCCGGCGTTCCATCCTCCCAGCGCGGCCGAACCTTTTCCCCCTCCGAGGAATATCCATGATCGATTATATTGCGGCACATTTCCGTAAAAATCTTATCTGCTCTGCTCATTACTATCCTTTCCTTTTATTGCTGCTTTATCATTATAAATAGCTTTCTTCTGCTTTCCCATTGCCGAAAATCATCTTTCTAAAAGCCAAAAACTCTCTAACCTCCCTACAAAAAGCGCAAAGCCGCTCTGCCTCCGCCTGCCGAAGCAGAGGAGCTTGCCAAATCAAAAAGCCTTCCCTGTCAGAGCAGGTCTTAGGGCTTTGCTTCGGACTTAGCTCAATCCCAGCTTCCGGATATAGGCTTCCTCCAAATAGGCTTCAATATAGGTTCCGCTTTCCGTGTATTCCTCCTTGACCACCTGCCCGTAGCGCCGGATAAAATCTACCTTCTGCCCGTCGGCATAGCTGATCGTAGTACAAATATAGGGCTTTAAGCGCCGAATCATTTCCTCCACCTTCGCTAAAAGTATATCCAGTCCTTCTCCGGTCTTGACAGAAACATCGACCGAAAGCTCCGCCAAGGAATCCCGCAAAATCGTATGCTCCTGCCAGATATCCTTTTTATTAAAAACCGTAATCACCGGAATCTTATCAGCGCCGATTTTTTCCAGTGTTTCGTATACGACCTCCCTGTGCTTTTCTTCAAAGGGATTGGCGCCGTCCACCACATGCAGAATCAAATCGGCAACCGCCGCTTCCTCTAGGGTCGAACGAAATGCTTCAACCAAATGATGTGGCAGCTTACGAATAAAACCGACCGTATCGGTCAGCATCACCATCTGCTTGCTGCTCAGCTCCAGCTTGCGCGTAGTCGTATCCAATGTGGCAAACAGCTTATCCTCGGCCAGCACCTCCGCTTCAGTCAGTTTATTGAGCAGCGAAGATTTTCCGGCATTGGTATAGCCAACAATTGCCACCATCGGATAGCCCTGCTTTCTGCGAATTTCCCTGTTCATTTCCCGCTGCGCTTCCAGCTCCTTTAATTCCTTGCGCAAATTCCCCAGCCGCAGGCGAATATGTCTGCGATCGGTTTCCAGCTTTTTTTCTCCGGCTCCCCTCGTACCAATTCCGCCGCCTTGGCGGGAAAGCGCATGCCCCTCGCCAATCAGTCTGGTCAAGCCATCCGCCAGCTGCGCCGCCTCCACCTGCAAAATACCCTCTCTGGTTGTAGCTCTTTGCGCAAAAATATCTAAGATCAGCAGCGCCCGATCCAGAACCTTGATTCCAAGAGCCTCCTCCAAATTGCGGATTTGGCTGGGCGACAGCTCGTCATCGGCAACCGCTGCCTGCGCTCCGGTTTCCTCAATCAATTCCCTTAGCTCCTCCACCTTGCCCTTGCCAAGATAGGTCTTTTTATTGCGCGCCTCCAGGGGTTGAATCATTTTTCCGACCACCTCTCCGCCCGCTGTCTGCGCCAGCTCTGTCAATTCAATCAAAGAATCCTCGGCTTTTTTGACCTCCCCCTTTTCAGTGACGGCAAAAAGCACCAGCCTTTCCTGTGTTTGTGATTGATCTCGTTCCTTCATTTTTTCTTTTCTCCTGTACTTCCAAAATTTATTTTCGCCGCAATAATCGCAGCAGGCCCAGCCTCAGACCAATAGCGGCTCCTTCCGGCAAAGCCGCTTCGCCGGATGTAAATGCTCTCTGCCCTCTTGCTTTTCTTTTCTTTATCCTTTACAATACTCCTATACAATGTTCCCAAAAATATAAATCGCGGCTTCAGGAAGCTGTCCCTTGCCGCAAAATATAAATTTATGCCGCTATTTCCTTATCTCGGCAGCCATGGAGGAGCTATGAATAAAAAACGTATCTTATTTTTAATTTTAACCACCCTATTTGTTCTGCTCAATATTTCCGTTCTTTTTCTTGCCCTTTCGGGCGCGCCGCCTGCTCTGACGGTACTGGTGCTGGCGCTTAGCTTTGTTTTGGGCGTATTCGCCTATTTTATCTTGCGCTTTCATAAAAAAGAAGAAGAACGCCGCCGGTTATTGGAAGAAATCTCCAAAAAGGAGGAGTGATTTTTCAAGATCATTCTCCCTTTTTTAAATATTCCAGCCATTCGCTGATTTTTCTTTCGTAGCCCTGCTTTGTTGGCTGATAATACTGCCTGCCGACCAATTCATCCGGCAGGTACTGCTGACGAACATAGTGATTGAAATAGTCGTGGGCATAGCGATAACCGCTATGTCCCAGCTCCTTGGCCCCTTGGTAGCTGGCATCCTTTAAATAAACCGGAATCGACGATATGGTAATACTTTTTACATCCTGCATCGCCTGTCCGATCGCCAGATAGGCGGCATTGCTCTTTGGTGCAGTAGCGATATAGCTGACCGCCTGACTTAAAATAATCTGTGCCTCCGGCATTCCCACAAACTCCACTGCTCTGGCGGCGGCAACCGCTACCTCCAGCGCTCTGGGATCGGCATTGCCTACATCCTCAGCCGCGCAGATAATCACCCGCCGAACTATGAATTTGGGGTCCTCGCCGGCATAGAGCATTCTTGCCAAATAATAGATTGCCGCGTCAGCGTCCGAGCCTCGCATCGACTTGATAAAGGCCGAGATAATATCATAGTGCTCGTCGCCATTTTTATCATAGCGAATTGCCCGTCTTTGGATGCACTCCTCGGCAACTGCTAGGTCTATCACAATCCTGCCGCTTTCTTGGGCGGCCGTCGTCATCGCTCCCAGCTCTAAAGCATTTAGCGCCGTTCTGGCATCACCGTCAGCCATTTCCGCCAAAAAACCGGCAGCCTCCTCTGTCAAAACCAGCCCCTGCGCTATCAGCTTCGCGTCCTGCTCAACCGCCCTGTACAAAAGCTTTTTAATATCCGCCGCCTTCAACCTTTCCAGCAAAAATATCTGCGAGCGAGAAACCAATGCTTTATTTACCTCAAAATAGGGGTTTTCCGTCGTTGCCCCAATCAGGATTACCGTTCCGTCCTCCACATAGGGCAAAAGCGCATCCTGCTGCGCCTTGTTAAAGCGATGAATTTCGTCAATAAACAAAATCGTCCGGCGGCCGGAAATCGCCAGCTCATGCTTGGCCTGATCGACCACCTCCATGATGTCCTTTTTCCCAGCAACGGTTGCATTCATCTGCAAAAAGCCCGACTTTGTCGTACCGGCAATTACCATTGCCAAGGTTGTTTTACCGGTACCGGGCGGCCCATAAAAAAGCACGGAACTGATTCGATCGGCCTTGATCGCTCGGTACAGCAGCTTATCTTTTCCTAAAATATGCTCCTGTCCGACCACCTCGTCAATCGTTTTTGGGCGCATCCGGACAGCTAGGGGCGACTCCTTTTCCAGCGTCGTCGTTCTCATATAATCAAATAAATCCATAGCACCCAATCCCTCTTTCCTTAAAGCTTTCGTTTTTTCCATTTCCCTGCGGCGCTTGTTCATTCCTTTGCTACATGCTGTCACATACTCTTGCAGCTGTCCTCGGTCTTAAATCTCTCTATTTTAAGTAGGGTCATCCCGCTTTTTCTAAATTATCCTTAACCTTAATAAATATTTATTGCCTTATTGGCATTTTATTTCCCTTCCTGCCTTGCCAATACCCGGCTGTCGTCTTATTACCTTTCTATGCCTTATTGATAGCTCGCAGCACTTTATTGGAGTCTTATGGTCTTTAGGGCTTCGCTATCATTTTATTGCCCTTCCTTCGCCCTGTTAACACCCCGTTGATACCTTATCGTCTGATTGGCTCTATCGGGACTTGCTGCCTCTTTATCGGCACTTTATTGCCCTTCCTCCGTCTTATTGATACCCATGCCCCTACTTTGTTACCGCCTTATCGGCTCCTTATTGCCTTTCTTCGCCTTGCCGATACCCCGCCCTTATCGAGGCTTTGCCAGCGCTTTGGCAGCGCCTTATTGCCCCTTACTATCCGCTGATCCGACTTTTATTTCACTGCGCGCTGCTTATCTTCACTTCCTCCGGCTGTTTTCCCTGCTGCAAGGCCAAAAATTCCTCATAGCAAAGCCCTGTCTGGTATAAATAGGTTGCCAGCGGCACCCCGAAATAGCGGATATGCCAAGGCTCATAGCTGTAGCCCGTCAGCTCGTCTTTGCCCTGCGGATAGCGAATCACAAAGCCATAGAAATGCGCATTCTCTGCTAACCACTTCCCTTCTCCGGTCTGTCCATAGCGCTCAATCAAATCAAATCCCACGCTGGCCGAGCTGACATCCATGCAAAGTCCGGTATGATGCTCGCTGTGCCCGGGC
>JBGZBY010000115.1:0-30077 GCA_041844915.1 Eubacteriales bacterium | reverse complement strand
GCTTTCTCCACAATGTAAAAAGCTGTGTTAGCGGAATGCCAACACAGCTTATTTGACTTATTTCTATAATTTAATAACGTCAGCAGCTTGCGGACCCTTAGAACCTTCAACAATCTTAAATTCTACCTGATCGCCTTCTTCTAACGACTTGAAGCCTTCGCCACCAATAGCAGTGAAATGTACGAATACATCATCTCCACCATCAACTGAAATAAATCCAAAACCTTTTTTTGCGTCAAACCACTTAACTGTGCCCTGTTTCATTGTTTTTCCTCCTGTAAACTTAAAAATACTGCATGTAGGTTGAATATCTAACTTCAATTAAGATGGAGTATGCAACCAACTCTACTTTTTGTAGGATATCACTTTTTTTATGTATTGTCAAATATTTTTTTAAAATTTGGTTAATTTTTGTTAAATCCTATTCTTTTTTTGATAAAAACGACGAAGATGTAAAAAAGAAAGAAGGCATTGCCATAGTTAAGTCGGACAATGCTCTCCTTTTTTTATAATTCTTTCCTTGTTAAATTACACCTTTAATCCCACCGAATGCCTTTTACATCTCCAGCGCGCTTTCCCGCTGATGAAGTTTGGCCAGATAATAGCCTAATGCCAGAAACGCGGCAGCAAATAAAAGCTGGATTCCCATATTCCTCCACAAAGCCTGATTTTTTGAAAAAATTGCTTCATTGGTCAGCACGAAATAGTACGACGGCAAAAAGGCAGCTATTTTCAAAACAAAGCCATCTAAAAACTCAAGTGGGATAAAAGCTCCGGAAACAAAAGCGCTGCCTAGTGCGAAGATATTGGAAATGGCGCTCAGCGTATGCTTGTTTCTGATAATATTATTTAAAAAGAAAGAAAAACTTAATATCGTCATAATAAACACCGCCATATTCAGCCCGTAAAGTCCCATATCGCTTTGGCTAAAATCCATTCCTTTTACAACCAGCAAATTCATCCCCATAACTAGGAACCATAAAAGAGCGCCAAACAGAATCTGCCCAAGAAACATTTGCGTTTGAAAAGTTCTCAATGACTTCCCCGAACATTTGTTGCGAAAAGCAACCTTTTTATGATTAAAATCTGACATCACCATGCCGACGACAAATATTACCATAGCAATGACCGGATAAAGAGAGGCATTCATCGCTCTGCGGAAGCTCTCCGCCTTATTTGCCTTTTTTACATCTCCCGCTATCAGCTGAATCTCTGCTTCCTCCTGCAATGCCCCGTCTAGCAGTTCATAGCGAACCGCTCCTTGCTCGTCGCGGCTGATATTGAGCAAAAACATATAACTGCTGATATCCTGCAATGCCTTGTATGCCTTGGACGAAAAGGTGCTTTTGTATATTTCCAGCTGACTGGCTGCTTGATATTTCTCAAACCCTTCCGGCACCACGATAATCACATCGTATAGGCCCATATAGATCTGCTCGTCAATATCCTGCTTTGCCGGCGCTGGCAGCAGAATATTATTTTTCGCCAAATATGCTGTAAAATGCTGCGACGCTTCGCTTGGGCTCTCGTCGATCACTGCGATTTCCGCTTTGGCTTCCTTGTAAATCATCTCGCCGGAGCTGCTTTGCTGCGCCGCCATGATACCGATGATGCCAAACATAATAAGATAAGCCATTGCCGCCATATGATACCGCCATAATATTTTTAAAAAGTATTTAAAAAGAATCATATCGTTTCCTCCGTAAGCTCTGAAGTGAAAGCAGCACAAACACCGCGCTGACCCCCAGCAGGATAAGAATTCCTCTGCCATAATAATTTTGATTGCCCAGCAGATTGATGCGGTAAAGGCCGCTGGTAATAATGGAGATCGGGTTAAGCTGATCAAGCAAAGGAGCATGCCTCATAATCATAGTTTTGATATTGGGGCTTGCCATACCCGCAAGAGATGAAAGAACGAGTGGAACCCCGATTCCGACCGCCATCCGAATCGGGGGAGTCAGCTTGCTGTTCGAGCCCGTCCATACCCCCATCGTAATGCCTACCAGATTGCCTGCCAGAATCAGCCCGAAGCTTGCCAGGTAATCCTTAAACAATTCGATTTTCAAGCCATAACGAATAAACGCAACCAAGAGGAAATTGGACAGCAGATTCAAAAGTATCATTACCAGCAGTCCGTTTAAAATATATCCTCCCTTTTTGATAGGCGAAACGCTCATTCGCTTTCCCAGCTCAGATACATTTGCCTGAAAGCTTTCTAGCACTTGAAGCCCACCAAAGTATCCGTAGAAGGACACCATCCCGATCAGTGTATAAAACATCAGGATGTACGGAGAAGCGCTTTGCTCCCTTACCTTAAAGTATTCCTTTTCAAAGTCTATGGTTTCCGGATTTCCCCCATTTTCAAAAATGTAGAAAAATCGCTTAAAACCGGTAATAATATTCTGCGTTGTTGTCTGCCCGACACCAGAGCCGATTACCTGTACTGTCATGTCGTTTGTGATATATGCCGAAATCTCTTTGTCACGCATAGCCTGTTCCGCTTCCTCCGGCGAATATTCCTTCACCTCCAGTATGTCAATCTCTTTTAAAAATTCCTTCATCTCGTTTTCTGCACTGATCCCGACCGAAAATTGAATTTCTTTTCCTTCCATCACCGAACCGAATGCCAGATAAAAAAAGCTTGCCAAAATAATCGGGTACATTATCGTCCAAAAAACAAAGGATTTATCTCGAAATGTATTTTTTAGGGTGTATTTGATTTCTCTTAGCATTATCATTCTCTTAAGTCCTTTCCGGTCAATTCGAGGAATACCTCGTTCAAGGTTGACTGTCTAATATACAAATTGCTGTAAACCAAGCCTTTACTTTCTATGAAATTGAGCAAAGTATTTAAATTACCGCGCTTAGACACGAATTGCAGCAGGTATCCGTCAGCATAGGGATCCGCCTTAGCAATCCCAGAAAGCCTGCCCAACTCCTCTATCATGCCCGGCGTTTCGTTTTTAAAGGCAATCTCTATCTTTTCTCCACTGCAAATCCTTTCCTTCAGTTCCTCCGGACTGCCTTCCGCGATATTTTTGCCCTTGTCCATGATGATAATCTTCTTGCACAGACTCTCCGCCTCCTCCAGATAGTGAGTAGTGTAAATAATCGTAGCGCCTTCCTTGTTCAAATTGCGAATTCCCTCCAGAATAAAGTTACGGCTTTGAGCATCCACCGCTACCGTTGGCTCGTCCAGAAAAATCAACTCCGGCTTGTGGGCAATCCCGCAGGCAATGTTTAAGCGCCTTTTCAAGCCACCGCTTAACTTTTTCGGAAAAAATTTACGATATTTGGTCAGCTCGGTGAATTCTATCGCCTCCTCCACCAGCGCCTTACGCTTCCTGCTGTCATCGATATATAAGCCGCAGAAATAATCAATATTTTCCCAAACATTCAGGTTTTCAAATACCGATACCTCCTGCGGAACTACACCGATTCGCCTTTTAAGCTCATAGCTTGACGGCTCCATTTTCTGCCCGAACATCTTGATTTCCCCCTTATCATAGGAAAGCAGCGACAAAGCGCAATGGATAAATGTAGTCTTACCGGAGCCATTCGGTCCCAGCAGACCGACAATCTCGCCCTGCTTTGCTTCAAAGCCAAAATAGTCGAGCGCCGTAATTTCCTTGTATCTTTTCACAACATTTTTTGCTTCTATTATCATGGTTTTCCTCCTTGACGAGCTAAGGCCTTTTATATTATAATTTTATTGATAATCTTTATTTTTCCTGTCGGACTTCTTTTCACACAACCTTAGTCCTTTCGGCAGCCGGCTCTGCGCTTTGTTTGAAGAAACCTCACCATTCTCCGGAAAAATTTCCTGTAGCAGTAAAGTTAAAATATAGTATTATCTTTTTTGTAAAACGACCGATATAATAGTTAGACCTCATTGCTTTAACAACTTGTTTCTTGTTATACTCATTATAGTCCTTCCGGACGGTTTTGGTAAGTGCGGCCCGTCACATTTGAAGATGACATTTGTCATTTTCCTGCCTGCACAGCTTTAAGGAGTTTTTTATGTCAATGCATTCGCAGCTGTCGAAGTTTAAGATCCACATGGTGATTTTTGGAATATTTTCCCTTTTATCTTTGAGCGGCAGTATTTTTCAAATTCCTTTCCTACTAGATCTTGGCATTCTTCTTTGTTCCCTTACTTTAGGAATCAGCGCCCTTACTATGCTTAAAAATGCGGTTTCCTTTCAGCGCTTTTTGTTTTGGATTGTCAGCTTTGTTTGGTGTAAGCTTTTTTCTATTCTTTTTTTTGTTTTGGAACGGGAACAATACTTTATCATACCTTCATGGCTAAAACATATTTTCAACATCGTTCACTTTCTTCCCTCTTTATTCCTCTTTTTTACCTGCTGCGAAATCCTTTATTTGATTCAGGAGCGAATTGATTTGAAATTTTTCCTGATCAATGTACTGGGTTTTTCTGCTTTTTTCGGTGTACTGGTTTTTGGCATTCTAACACTCCATGTTCTGCCGGGCAATTCCCAGCTTTCTTGGAGTTTGGTTGACGGGCTTGACCTCCTAACCATCGTATTGCTGGGAACAACTCTGGCTTCCTTGCCAAGAAAGCAGCTTCATACCGGCGTTATCATCACTTTTACTGGCATTGCAATATTTAATCTGATTGATTTATCCTATATTATCCTCAGTCTTTTTTCAGTCAGCAAGAGCTTTTTGATGTATTGGAGCCTGCTTTGCTTGCTGCCTCCATTGCTTTTGGCACTGGCTCTCCGTTCTCTGATTGTGCAGCCCAATCATATTACAACAGCGGCAGTCAGTGACAATGACTTTTTTTCCGAACCCTCCTATATCCGGTTTCGGGTACATTATCTTTTATTTGCTCTGTCCTTGATTGTCCTGTTGTTTAATTTGATTGAGCTTTCGATATTTTTCTTTATGAATCTGATCCTGCTTGTCTATTTGCTGATCAGTAATTCTTATCAGGTTGCGGCAAACAGCCGTCAATATATGAAGCAGCAGCAGCTACGGCATAATGAGTTGGAAGAAACTGTCAAGCAAAGAAATATAGATATTTTAAAGCAAAACATCAAGCTTCAGGAGGTTGCCAACCGCGATGCCTTGACCAACGCTTACAATCGCCGCTATCTCCAAGAGCTTCTTTCCATCTTAGATGAGGATGCTCAATTGTTGGCAATCGACATTCTGCAATTCAATAATATCAATCAGGTTTTTGGCGACAGCGTCGGCGACAGCGTTTTGATTCATTTATATAAAGTATTGCAGCAGGCGTTTCCGACGCATCCTATTTTTCGGGTAGATTCCAACGAATATGTCATTCTCATTCGCGGAAAGGCTCAAAATATTGATCAGCTTAGCAAAAAAATTTTTGAAGCAGTGGAAAAGCCCTTTATTTCTGAATTCTATAAAATCACGCTGGACGTTGGTGTAGGTGTTTCTACCTATTCGGCAGAAGCCCCGACCGAAAAACCCGACAATCTCTTGAGCCAAGCCAATTTCGCCTTGAACGAAGTAAAATCCTCGGTTGTCCTGCCTCGAATTTTAGTCTTTGACCAAAAGCTGGCGGATAAAAAATACCGCTATGGTCTGATTCAATCCCTGCTAGACAGTATCAACTACGATGAAGAATTTATTTTATACTTCCAGCCGCAGTACAGCGCAGACGGCAGTGCTCTGATCGGCGTTGAGGCTCTGCTTCGCTGGTCAAATCCAAAGCTGGGCATGGTATCGCCGGGAGAATTTATCCCGATCGCCGAAGAAAGTCCAACAATTATTAAAATCGTTGACTGGACCCTGAAAAAAGCCTGTACGCAGATCAAGGCATGGAATACCGAGTATGGCAGGCAGCTGAAGGTTGGCATCAACATCTCTCCAAAATATGTAGAAAAGCCGAGCTTCTATGAGGATCTTCAGCGTCTGGTTTTATCGCAGGAATTAAATGTCAATTGGCTTGACCTAGAAATTACGGAAACCAGTGTTATGCATTTAGACCTTTCGGTAATCGACCTATTTAAGAAATTATCCGATTTCGGCATCAGCACCAGTATTGATGATTTCGGCACCGGCTATTCCTCGTTGAGCTACATTAAAAATCTGAAAATTTCTACATTAAAAATAGCGAAAGAACTGGTAGACAGTCTTTCGCAGGATTCCAGCGATGCCCTGATTATCAATGCCATCATCAAAATGGCGCAGGGACTTAATATCAAAACAATTGCCGAGGGCGTAGAAACTAAGGAGCAATTGCAGGCCTTACATAGCCTGGGCTGCGACTACATTCAAGGCTACTATTTCGGAAGGCCGCTGCCGGCGGACGAATTCGTCAAAATGCATTTGTAATAAAAAATTGCCAGCTGCGTCCGATCTCGCAAAGAAAGCTTGCCAAGCAGCTCGGAAATATAATTGCGCACCGTGCCTTCGCTTAAGAAAAGCTGCTGTGATATTTCCTTGTTGTTTAGTCCTTCCGCCACCGCTTTTAAAATTTCAGTTTCCCGTTCCGACAGTTCCGGCAGAGCAGTTGCTTTTTGCTCCGTTGGGCTGTCTGTTTTTATTTTTGAAATGATTTCCTCATCAAACACCATGCTTCCAGCATGCGCCGCCTTCAGCGCCGGAATAATATGGGAAATATTCTGCTTTAAAATATATCCCTTGCAGCCGATGCGCAAAGCCTTGGAAATATACTCCTGATCTTCAAAGGTCGTCAGCAGCAGGATCTTTGCTTCCGGAAATTCCTTCATAAGCCGTTCGGCAGCCTCAATCCCGTCCATCTCCTTCATTCGGATGTCGGTCAGCACAATATCAGGCAGGCTCTGCCGGTAAAGTGGAAGCATTTCACTTCCATCCTTACCCTCCGCCGCTACCTCAATCTTATTATATTCCATGATGCCTCGCAAAGAGCTTAGCACCAGTCTGTCGTCATCTATCAGCAATACTCGCATGATCTCTCCTTTCTTACAGCAATTCCGCCGCCTTGATTTTCTGTCCTTCCAGTCCTTCAATCCATGGATTCCTTGCTTTCCTTTTCAATCCTTGTCTGCGGTAAAAAAATATGAATATGAAAGCCCTTGTTAAAATAATAATTCATCTTCCCCTCGTATTTCTGCACAATTTCTTCCATTCCCGCCATTCCCATGCCAAACCTAAGCTCGTTCGGGGCCTTGGTTCCGTCATCCGATATCATCAGAATCTGATTGCCGCCCTGTTCCTTCAAAAACACAAAAAAGCTTTCGGCATCAGAATGCTTAAGCATATTGGTAAATGCCTCCCGAATGATATGAAAAATATCTCTTTTTTTATCAAAGGAAAGCTTGCTTCTGATCTGATTTTCAAGCCGAACCTCCACATTCGGCGCCTTTGTCGCCAATTCCTCCAGTCTTTGCTCCAGAGAAAAGACATTGTCATACATTCCGTGCAACTGCTTGCGAATGTCCGTCATCCCATTTGTCAGCGTTTCCTTCAAAAGCTCCAGCCTCTCTTTTTTGCCTTCTTCCGCCTCTGTCAGTATCAAGACCTCAACCTGTAAAATACTGCTGCTGATCGTATGCCCCAGCGAGTCATGAAGCTGACCGGCAATTCGGTTTCTTTCTTCCAATCTGGCAATTTCCCTGCTTTTCGCTTCATTCTCTAAAAGACGGGCATTGTATCTTTCCAAGGAAATCATATCCTCTTTCAGGCGATCGGACAATTCTAAATTTTGTCGGGTAAATTCCCGAAATTGATTGGAGCGATAGCTTAAATACATTGCCATCAAGCCCAGCAGCACTCCCAGCAGCTCGGCAGAGTAAAACCCAAAAAGCAAAAGCAGCAACGACCACAAGCCCGCTGCCATAAATGCCGAATACAGAAAAACCGGCAAAAAAAATCCAAATTCCGGCCATACCTGCATCAATCCCAAAAAGACTGCACAGACAAGAAGCTGCCAGATTTTTTTTTGCCCTGTCAAAATTAGCATTTCCAAGCCAATCGTAAAAATCAAGCTGGTCAAGCCCAACACCGGCAAAGTTTCTATCGGATGCAGCATCTTATAATACAGCCCGCTAAAGCAGAGCAGAATCAAAATTTCCCCAAGTCTTCTCATCGCTCTTTTTCCACACTCTCCTTTCCTTTATCCCTTCTCCGCCGACACACTCTCGCAGCTCCTTTCCGCTTGCGGAATGCTCCGCAAGCCCATTTTTGAAATAAAGCTTTACATTTCCATTTTTTTCGCTATAATAAAATGTACTGCTTGTAAATATCCTTTCTCCAACACGAGCTTGATCTTTTCCACATTGAGAAAACCGATGCAAGCAGCCCGAAACACAGCCTAATCGCATCAAAGGAGTCTTTATGTTTAATGTAAAAAAATCCAATACCTTTCATTTTTTATCTATTTTATTTCGACTCGGCGGAAGTTTTGTCGCTTCGCTTATGTTTATCATTTGGCAGCAGTTTGGCGGCGAGCCCTCTGGTCTATTTAACCTTGCCTTTTCGCAGCTTGTTCTTGTTTTCGGACCGGTTCTGATTTACTTTATTATTCATAGGGGAAGCCTTTCAGGCAGCCTTTATCTGAAGAATCCCGGTCTTGTCAATTTGCTGCTGTCCGCCCTGCTGGTATTTTGCCTGCTTCCGACAGTTTCTCTCTTGAACATGCTGTCTATGTTTTTTGTTAAAAACCAAATCGCCGATACCATTATTTCCCTGACGGATGTTCCCTATCTTCTGGCGGTTGTTTGCATCGCTCTTTTCCCGGGAATTTTTGAGGAGCTGTCAACCCGCTTTATCCTACTGGATAATTACCGATATAAGCCTTATTATGTAGCTTGTATTGTCAGCGGATTCTTTTTCGGTATGCTGCACTTAAATATCAATCAATTTATCTATGCCTTTGTTTTAGGAGTGATTTTTTCCTTTGTCGTTCAAATCACCGGCTCTATTTTTCCTTCTATCTTAATGCATACTCTGCTAAATGCAACTACTTTTTCACTAAGCTATTTTGCGTCTAAGTATATTAGCGCCGACACACTAGCAGAAACAGTTGGTACCACTCCGAATTTTACCGATGTCATCGCTCTTTTGGGAGTCAATGTCATTACTCTGCCTCTGGTATTTTTACTCTTAGGCTTTCTAATCAAATACAATGGAAAAAAAAGCATCCTAAAGCAAAAGCCGACTGTGATGGAGCTGACTTTGGGCCAAAAAATTTCAGAGCAGCAAATCCCTGCTTATCCTTTTTCCTCCCCCTATGTAGATGCCCCTGCCGCGGCTTTTGTCCAAGCCATGCCAACAAGCAGCACTGCTTCCGCAAAAAATGCCGAATCGTCCAGTCCCTTGCCAAAGCCCATTCCAGCTGATCCTACCTCTCCCTTTAACTGGGCCTTCTGGGCAAGCGTCATCCTCTTTTTGGCGTTTACCTTCTTAAATGAATTTGCCGCCGGCTGATCTGCTGGTACAGCTACATGAGCCTTTTATCTCCCGCTCCTGCAAATCTTTTGCCGGGCGGGTTTTTCTTTGTTTTTCTTTGGACTGATTGGAAATAACCGAAGCTGACTGGAGCTGATTGGGACTGACTGCTTTATAAGGCCTCAAATTCCAGTTTCTGCCTACCCATCTTAAAAAAATCAAGCTTGTCTTAAAAACATCTTTTCGATATCTCCTTGAAAAATCAGGAGCTTTTCCGACAGCGGGCAATCAGCTTATAAATGGGCTGTCCTTTTTGAGAAAATTTCTTTTCGTATTCGGTCATTACATTGTCCTGCGGCAAAATTTCCCGATGCAAATCCCAAAAAAGCCTCTCCATTTCAAAAACAGTATTTTGTGAAATGCTGTCAATCGAATAGTGAAACAGCTCTTCGTTATCCGTCTTAAATTCCAAGACCGCATCCGGTTTCAGTATCTCGGCATAGACTTCTAAAAATTTCGGCGCCGTCAGCCGCCTTTTGGCATAACGCTCCTTTGGCCAAGGATCGGAAAAATTTAAATAAATTCCGGCAAGGGAGCTTCTTCCCAAAAACTCGGCTAGGCGAATGGCATCCTCCCATAAAAAAACAAGGTTTTCAGGCCTTTGCTCCAATTTATCATATTTTTCCAAAGCCTTGATGAGAACGGACGAATATCTTTCCATTCCCAGAAAAAGCCTCTCCGGATATTTCGCCGCCATTCCCAAAATAAAATCACCCTTGCCCATGCCAATTTCTAGGTAAAGCTCCTTTTCCGCCGCCAGCCCTGTCAACCGCTCTTTGACAGCTTCCGGCTCCTCTCTCGTTTTTAAAACCCTGCTATGAGCTGCTGTTTTTTCATCTGCTCCGGCAATTTTTCGTAATCTCATGATTTTGTTCCTTCCTTGTAGCGTTTTCTATCTATTGCACCGCTTTTCTCTTTTTGCATTAATTTTCGTGATACTGTCTTATGCTATTTTATTGCTTTCTCTGCATTACTCGCTTTGATTGCTTCTTCCCTTATTGTCTTTGACTGTTTTTCTTCTTAGTCTTGGGGCTTTCTTTGGCACCTCTTTTTCGGGGTATTTTTTTGTTTTTCGCTTTGGATGTTTTTTGGGGGTTCTGTTTCATTCGCTTTTGATAGTCTGCCGAATTCGCCTATACGAAAGTGAACTTTCGATATAGGCAAACATTAGCAGATTATCTTGATAGTTAGCTGCATTTGCCTATATGAAAATAAATTTTCAATATAGGCAAATGATGGCTAACTATCTTATTATTCTTTATTAATTATTCTCGTTCTGGGGGAAATATCCTTTTTCTTTTTTTGGCAGAAGCTCGGCGGAGCTTTTCTTGAAAGCCTTGACAAGTCCCTACATCTGTTCGCAGCCATTTTCAAAAAGTCAATAACTGGAATCCTCCACTGCTTTCCCGCCTCCAAGTCCTAGCCTTGAAAAGGATAATCCTTCAAAGAAAGCCGCTCAATACCAGCAGGGCGGACAGCCGCCAATTGACCGGTCTGGGATTTTTCAAATAAAGGCTGCCCTTTGAATAATAAAGTAATTTAGCATAATAACATACTTATGCTAAGCTCTCTTAATATAAAGCCGCTCATGCTATAAGGCTATTTTCCCTGCAACAGCTTTTTTCATTTGAAAAGGCAGCCCATAAGGACTGCCTTTTCCATGGAAAAGAGGTAAATGAACTGCTGCTTTCCCGCAGCGGAATTGTCATTTTATTTGCTGATCTTTATCTTTTCCGGCTCTCCGACGAAGATATGATCTCTAAGCTGCATTCCCTGCATAACGACTGCCTCCGCCTTAAATTCCCCCGGCGAAACTACACGCGCATAGTAGACATGCGTTCGATCTTCTTCATTCATCTCTTTCCAATATCTCGCATAGATGCTGACCTTTTGCCCCTCAACATCCTGCCAGTACCAGTCATAATAGTAATTGCTGCGCAGGAAGCTGAAATTCTTCTGAATCGGTTTTAAACCTGCCGGCAAATAATCGGTGATCCGGTAGCTCCCCTCCGGTGCCTCCGGACTGATATCCCAAGTCAGACAAACCTCAATGATATCGCCCTCCTTAAATTCCTTGGTTTCTACACCATTCACAAAGTATTTTCTTTCTACCTTTAAATACTTGTCCGAACTGCTGCTGAGCCGCTCCGTCTTGGGATAGGTCAAAACAATATCCACATTACCGACAACCTCGGTGATGTGCAAATCCTTCAGCTTAAGCGATGGAAGCTTTACCGATATCGGATACTCTTCGAGCTTTTCTTTTTTCTCCTGTCCCAGATAGGTGTAGCTGATTTGACTATCAACAAGCTGCGTCTGCTTCAGCGCTTTCTTGATGAAATTCAGTTTATGGGCTCCGCTAAAGTGATATTCCGAGGAATTATCGGTTTGGAAGCGGAACATTTTCAGCGCTTCTTCCTTTCCAAGCTTCTGTGCCAGCAGCATAGCAATACCAGTTAGCCGATAGCTCTCCGCCTTATCTCCTTGGCGCAGAGATACAACGGTATCATATTTCTCCAAAAGAGGCACAACACTTTTTTCATAAATCTGCCCGGCGCGATATCCATCTCCCAGCTCCGCATAGGCCAAAGCTATGTATAATCGCTCCTCTAAAGATAAATTTTCAATCCTGTCATATTCTGCCAGCTTATCTAAGATGGGCTGACGCAGAAGTGCTAAGCCATACAGCAATTTAGCAATCTCTCTGCTACCCTGCTCCTGAAGCTTACCGGTCAGATATGCCTGTATCAGCTGGCGATTGATTTTATCCTTACTGCTGTCTGACAAATCAATCAAAAGCGGCAGCATTTGCACTGTGATTTCTACATCATCCTCTGCATAAGGCAAAACAGCGATTCCACCGTTTTCCTTTTGATATTCGGAGATTTTTATTTCCTCAAGCTCCTGCACATAGCCTTGCTCGCCTTGAATCTCTTTGAGCAGCTCACCTGCCAGCTTGGCCACAAATCTCTGGTCTATTCTTTCACCGTAATAATAATTCATATCATACAGCTCTGGAAGATATTTGGACTTTTCTCGGTCAATAAAGCAGACCAGCGTCATTCCTTGATCATTGCTTTGCAGCTTCATTCCCTGCTCGGCCGCCAATACCTGACTTACTACTTTTTCATGGTGAGTGGATAGCACCTTCAGCTTATAGCCAAGAGCGTCTGCCAGTCCATTATCTGCCCTTGCCTGCACCTTAAGTGCCAGCTCTCCCTCCTGCTGAAAGGCAGGCAGCTCCAAACCAACACGTTCAAAGGCCTTTCCGCTGACCTTAGCAATCAGCTTGTCGTCCAAAAACGCCTGATATTCAATCTTGGTATCGCTTTTTAATTCACTGCCATAGCCGGTTACTCCAAGCACCATTTGATCTCCCTGCAAATACTCCGTATTTAACGAAGCATTGATAAAAAATGGCAGACTAACCTTTAAATTCTGTGTACCACTTCCCGCTTTCAGATCGGAGGTAACCGCCGACAATAGAAAACGCCATGAGGTAATATTGTCCGGCAATTGGAAGCTCATAACCGCTTTTCCGTTTTCATCCAGCTCAACCAACCGAAATACTGCCGTATCTAAAAACTTTTCTCTAACTCGAACACTTTCCTTATTGGAACCACTATCCTTTGCTTTATCGCTTGCTGCTTCTGCCATCACAGCAGATTCTTCCGTTTTCATGTTAAGAGTACCCATCGCTTCCTTGCCGCGCTCCAAAAAATTCTGCTGGACGCCGTGGGAAAAATATTCCTCGCCCAGTCCGTCCGAAATTATCTGATACAGCTCCTGCAAAATATACTCCTGCTTCCCCGACAGTGCCAGCAGCGCCTCGTCAATCGCCTTGACATGCACCTTACCATTGGCCGCCGGCTTGCCAGCTAAATCCTTTACCTCCAAAAGCAGCTTAACTTCCTCTCCCGGGCGATAGCTTTCTTTCTCTGTTACCGCTTTGATCTCCAGTTTTGCCTGCTCCGTATCATAATAGATGCTCTCTCTGGCAACCTCCTGTGCCGCATAACCGCCAAATACCACTGCTGAAACAGTCAGCTTGGGAACCTCTTGCTCGGTATAGGGCAAGCGAATCTTGCTGCCGCTGGTAAAGGCTTGGCGCAAACCGCTCTGTGCCGTAATATACAGCACTTTTTTACCACTGACCTCCTTGCCCGCCTCCATCAGCTTAAGCTCCGCTGTATCGCCAATCTGATAGCTCATTTTATCCGCAGTCAGAGAAAATCCTTCATTCCTTTCATACCAGTTGCCGTACCAATCGCCCTTACTCCAAAAATACAGCTCCTGCTTGATACTGTTGCCGCTGCGGTCTAAGGTCTTTAGAATTGCGGTATAATAGACATCTTCCTCCTTTTTCATTTCCCTGCGGTATTCAAATTTGCCATCGACATCCGTTGTCAAATGCTTTCTCTCCAGCAAGTTTTTTTCCAAATGCCATTCATATTCTTTCACAACGATCTTATTGATATAGTCGTAATGCTGACCGCTTTCCGTTCTGACCCATTTATTCCGGTAAAGCTCCGCCGTCAGCTCATGCTCTGCCAAAGGCTTATCCAGATAATCCTCAGAATCTTTCGCCGTTCCATTGTTGAGCCGCTCCAGCGTAATTCCATGCAGCTGACCGCTTAAAATTCCTTCGCCGGATTTTAGCTCGGCATTTGCCTTCAATTCAGCATCCTTTAAAAATACTCGAAAGCTTTCCATGCCGGTGATCTCTCCGGATTCCGGTAAAGTCGCCGACACACTGGCTTCACAGTAAGCAATCGTTTCTTCGGTATTTTTCTTTATCGGCTGATAGCTGATCTGTGCCTTTCCCTCGACATCCGTCTGACCATTGCCATCTTCGCCGTCTTGCCCATAAAAGGCATAATGAAAATCCAGCCGACTGACCGGTGTTCCCTCGAAAAACTGTGTATTAACTGTAAAATTCATGGGTTCATGCCAAAAAACTGCCGGCTTTTCTCTGGTTATCGTGATTTTATATGCCGGCTTGACATATTCCTCCACGCGAAAATATCTGGTCTGTATCATCTGATCTCCCAGCCGAATCCTGAGCTGATAGCTCCCCTCCGCCAAATTGGGAAGCTCCAGTTCATCGCTATAAAAGCCGTCTGTAACCTCCAGCTCTTTTACGACATGAGCCAGCGATCTATCCGAGTTTCGATAAAAATACCAATAATCCTGCGTTATCTCCGCCGTTACTTTAGTGATTTGCTGTGTTTTGGCAATTCTGTCCTCTTTGCTCAAAAGAACATTGCCATTTTCTTCATAGCGCGGCATAATAAAGCCGAATACCCCCACCTTGTCCGTAGGCTGGTAAAGATTGCGATCCAGCTGCAATACATTCCAATAATTACTCATCTTGCCACGGTCATAATAAAAGGATTTCCAATAATAAGGCATATAATCCCATGACCGATAATACATCACAGCTTCGGCTTCACCGCTCCGCAAAATAAGCGCCGTCGGTCCTATCGCTTTCTTCGAAAGCAGGGCAATTCCTTCTTTATTGGTCTTGGTTCGTTCTATTTCCTTCGGCACAATCGCTTTGCCATCCTTATCGGCGGTTTCAAAGGAAATCACCTCTGCATCCGCCAGCAAGTTCCCGCTTTTTACCTGATGCAGCCACAGCACATCCTGCGTATCCGTTTTCCTGAAATAGCTGCTGATATCGGTTACCTGCAAAAAGGTCTGGGCCGCAGCCTTACCGCACTTTGCTTCCAATAAATAGTAGCCCGCCGGCAAGGTAATCGGCAGCTCCAGCGGATAGCTCCAGCTTTCCTCATCTCTCGCTATAGTCTGCTCCAGCGTTGCCGCTTTCCTCAGCTTATCCTTATTGACCATGCCATCAGCATAATTTGACCACACTGGAGTATTGGCCTTTTCACTCAATGCTCTGATATAATCCTCTGCCTTATCAAAATGATAAAGCTCCAGCCCTACCGTAATCTTATCTTTGCTCTCCTCGGAGGAATAATAATTCAATTCCAGCTTCGGCTTGTCCTTAACGGCAATCTCGTTTTGCCAAGTCATGAAGTCCAGATATTCATATTTCCCCCAAGTCCCAAAAATACTTGTTTTATCAGCTGTTTCAAACTGAAAAGCCCGCTCCTCCTTCAATACTTTTCCGGAATCACCCAGCGGCAAGCCGGCTTTTACCAGCACAGTATAAATCGTTTTGGGCTTCCATCTCTCCTTCGGCACAAATACCGCCAGATTGCCCCTCTGTTCAAAGCTTCCTTTGGTTTCAGGGCTGATCTCTATGTACTGCTCCAGCTTTGCCGCACCGGCAACCGAAAACAAAAATTCAATTCCGCTGTCTAGCGGCACCTCGACCGCCTCATGCGCCGGCATTACCCCTTGCAGATAAAATTCATTCTCAGTTTGAAACAGCCATGTCGCCTCTGCGAAGGCAAAAGCATAAATACTGTTTTCCTTTAGCTTCTCTTGGGGGATAATCCTTATCCCTTTTTCTGTCTTTTTTACATCAAATTCCACAGCCGGAGTAATCTGAAGCTTTTCTCTAACCTCGCCCTCTGTCAACTCCCGCTCCTGCGTACTCAATAAAAACGCACTGTCAATCCTGACGCCGGTCGAATCCTGATTTTCCGGAGTCAAAGTAAAACCGCCTCTTATCTCGCCCGCATAAACCTCCGTTCCCAGCCTAGGCAGCGCGGTACAACCTATCAGTATTACCGCAGCCAAGCACATTGAAAAAATTCTTCGTTTCATAAGTATCCTCCCTTCCTTTTCTTCTGCATCTACTTTATGAATTCCCTTTTATTTTTACAGGCAAACCTCCTCTTTTTAGGCTGTCTGCCACTTTCGACATCTGTCTTATGAATCCTTTATCTCTCTGAAATACGCTGCTCTCTTTTCGATTATCCACTACTTTCTTTGCCGTTTTATACGCTCTCTTATCTCCGCAAAGGATCTGCCTTTTTTAGTCCACTGACGCTTTGGCATTTGCCTATGAATCCTTTATCTCGCGAAATAAACTGACGCTTTTTTTTAATTTTCTCTCAAAACTATCCGGCAAAAGCATTTTCTTTCGATTATTCTCTTTGTATTTTCTTTTATTTTACCATTTTTTGCTAAATTAAACAATACAGCTAGATTATAATTACATTAAAAATAATAGGCAATTTTCACCCCGTCTTTCCCACCGTCAAAGTAAATACTCCACATTCTCCGTCTAGCAGCGAAGCGCACGAAAAGGAGCTGTCCGCTTCGCCTATGTGCTGACAAGTCCTTTTTATCATCCACTTTCCTCCGTTAAGCTCTCCTTTCTTCTGGTTCAAGCCTTTTTTAGGTCTGCTTAATCCACTTTTCAATACAAGCCTATCTATGCCCAAGCGACACAATTCCTCTATTTTTTCGAGGAGCACTGTCCGAAAAGCTATCTTCGCTTAGAAAGGATTGCATTTCTGCTGGTTTCGGGATATAATGAAAGAAGTTGCCAAAAGCTGTGAAAACGGAGCGCTGCCAAGTCGGCACTCTACTGACTTTTCATGGCAAATAGAGTATAAAGAATGAAATCACCAATAAGTGCTGAAAGCAGCGGAATTACGGAACGCTGCGGAATCATCCAAAGCGCTGAAAATAACAGACCTTCGTAAATATAGAAAAATCGTAACATAACAGCATAACAAATCATATAAAGGGACTTCTTATGAATGCAAAAGCTTTAAAAATACTGGAATATTCCAAAATTATTGATAGATTGGCCGCTTTGACGATTAGTCCGTCGGGGCGGGATATGGCGCTGGGGCTAATGCCTTCGGACGAGCTTTCAGAAATCCGGCTTAGACAAAGGCATACTGCCGAGGCTACCTCGCTCTGCTTAAAGCAGGGGCGTTTATCTCTGCGCGGGTTTCATGAAATTCGTCCTGCTCTAAAAAGGCTTCCCATCGGAGCGACGCTTTCTGCCAAGGAGCTTTTGGATATCGGTGATTTTCTGCTAACTGCCGAGCGCGCCATCTCTTATTTTAAGGATTTGGAGGAAGTTGGTGAGGATCTGAGCCTAGCAGAATTCTTCCATCGGCTTCAGCCCTTGCGCAATCTGGAGCGGGAAATTCACCGCTGTATCGTATCCGAAGAAGAAATCGCCGACGACGCCAGTCCGAAGCTGGCAGATATCCGCCGCAGCATCAAAAGCAATCAAGCCGGCGTAAAAAGCGAGCTGAATAAACTTCTGCAATCTTCTGCGGTGCAGAGTTATTTACAGGACAATATTATCACCATTCGCAACAATCGTTACTGCCTGCCAATTCGCAGTGAGTACCGCAACGAAATGCCCGGTATGATACACGATCAGTCGGCTTCCGGCTCTACTCTTTTTGTTGAGCCGATGTCGGTCATCAATTTGAACAATAAGCTAAGTCAGCTATTGCTCGAAGAAGAAGCGGAAATCGAAAGAATCCTTTCCCTGCTTTCGGCGGCGGCAGCGCTGGACTATGACGCTTTGACTGCCAATCTGGACGCATTGACCAGCCTTGATTTTATCTTTGCCAAGGCGGAGCTGGCGCTGGCAATGGACGCGACCGAGCCAGTCTTTGGCGAAAGCTCGGATATTTATTTAAAAAATGCCAGACACCCGCTCCTGCCTGCCGAAAGCGTCGTTGCCTCTACGATCTACCTAGGGGATGCTTTCAACACTTTGGTCATTACCGGACCGAATACCGGCGGCAAAACTGTTTCCTTAAAAACGCTGGGGCTGCTTTCTCTTATGGGACAGGCAGGTCTGCATATCCCGGCTTCGGATAATTCTCGTCTGACCGTGCTTGAAAATGTCTATGCCGATATTGGCGATGAGCAAAGTATTGAGCAATCGCTTTCCACCTTTTCTTCGCATATGGTCAATATCGTCGAGATTTTAAAGCAGGCAAATTACCGCTCTCTGGTTCTGTTTGACGAGCTGGGAGCTGGAACCGATCCGGTGGAAGGGGCGGCGCTGGCGATGGCGATTTTGGAAAGCCTGCGAAAGAAGGGGGTCTTGACCGCCGCCACTACGCATTACAGCGAGCTAAAGGTCTATGCGCTTTCTACCGAAGGCGTGGAAAATGCCAGCTGCGAGTTCGATGTCAATACCCTAAAGCCGACCTACCGGCTTTTGATCGGAATCCCCGGCAAAAGCAATGCTTTTGCCATTTCAAGGCGATTGGGGCTTTCTTCGGAAATCATTTCGGCGGCACAGGAGCTAATCAGCGGCAGAGAAGTCCGCTTTGAGGACTTGATTACCGATTTGGAAATGAACCGCAAAACGGCACTGCTGGAAAAGGAACGAGCCGAAAAGCTTCATGCCGAGGTAGCGGGCTTAAACGAAGAACTGCAAAAGCAAAGGGAAGCATTAAACACCCAAAAGACGGAAATTTTAAAAAATGCCAGACAAGAAGCATACCGTATCTTGGATGAAGCCAAGAGCGAAGCCGATCAGATTCTGCGCCGAATGAACAAGCTGGCAAAGGATAGTACTTCCCTTAAACAACTGGAAGCCGAGCGCAGCCAGCTTCGCGATAAGATGAGCAATGCTCTGGACGCGGCAGAAAGAGAAACCGAAAAGAGCCGGAAGCACACGAAAATCGACTTGAAAAGCCTAAAAGTCGGACAAGCCTATCTAGTCAGCTCCTTTCAGCAGGTCGGAACGCTGCTTAGTCTGCCGGACTCCAATCGTAAGGTAACAGTGCAGCTTGGCATTATGACGGCAACGGTCGATGTGGCGGAGCTGCGTATCGCCGCGCAGACCCACTCGCAGCCGGCAAAAGCTCCAACCAAGCTTCGCTCCAGTGGCTCCGGCTATAAAGCGGAGCACACCGCCAAAAGCATGACAATCCGTAAGGAAATCGACCTGCGCGGCTATAATGGGCTGGACGGTATGGACGCACTAGATAAATATATCGATGATGTTTTCTTATCCAGCCTAGACGAGCTAAATATTATTCATGGCAAAGGCACCGGTGCGCTGCGTAGTCAGCTTCATCAATTTTTAAAGCGCGATCCCAGAGTAAAATCCTATCGTCTCGGCGATATCAACGAAGGCGGTTCGGGGGTAACGGTGGTAAGCTTGAAAAAGTAAAAAAAACGGCGCAGCAAGCTTTTCTATCTTGGCGGGCAGCCGCTTCATTCTATGAAAATAAGCATGGAATCTCAAATTTTTCTGTTTCTGCAAAAAAAATCAATAGAAATGACCCTCTCGTTATTTCTATTGATTTTTTGTATTTTCTAGCTTAATCTGCTATTTTATGCTAATTTATTGAGCCTCCCTCATTTCCGTTAATGAATTGGACTTAATTTCCGGTCTTTCTTCCATTTTCGACTAAAACAAGCATGGGGTTTATAACTTCGCTTTCTCTAGGCTTAAAACAACCGAGAGAGACTCCTTCAGGATAATGATATTTTCAGGATTGCCAAAGAGTAATTTAAAAGCATAATCGTTTCGAGCGGTGAACCTGAATTCTTTGCGGGCTTCTGTGATGTTATTGGGGCTACTTTCCTTTAAGTAATTAAGTCCGTTTTCTCCATTCCTCATTTCCTTCTCCTTTATTGTACTAAAAATTTATGTCCATTACAATAACATTTTAGCAAAATGAAAAGGGGAAGTCGTCCCCATCGCACGCTCTATCCTTTTAAATTCATCGTATTCTCAAGGCGTGTGTAGGGGTTTGCCTCGCTCTATTTTCTTAAATTGCGCTATCGACAGCAAAAACAAATTATTTTCCTTAAACTACTTTAATTTCCGATACGTTCCAAAATAAAACCAGCTCGGTAGCACAAGTCCTTTTAAAATGCTGGAAATCGTCATGCTCCACCATACGCCGTCCAGTCCCATAAAGCTGGTAAGCAGCAGCGCCAGAGGAATCCTCATCCCGGTAAAGACAATGCCCGTAATCGACGGCGGCAAAGTCTTCCCCAGCCCGTTAAAGGCTCCAGCAGTGATAATTTCCGTACTCATAAACATCTGACAAACGCCCATAATGCGCATACAGTGAATTCCCATTTCCAGTACTTCTGGTTCATGAAAAAAGGGTGCCAGCAAAAGCTGCGGAAATAAAATCAAAAGCACCGCAGCAAACACTCCGATGGCAGTGCCCTTACCAATGGCACTGCGATAGCTGGCTTTTACCCGATCATTCTGATTGGCTCCATAATTTTGCCCAACATAAGCGGTCAGCGCCGTTCCAAAGCCCTGCGCGCTACGCCAAGAAATCGCCTCTATCTGCGCAGTTACTTTCTGTACGGCAATTGCCGCCGCACCCCATGCAGTAATGATACGAGCAAGCCCCATGGAAAACAAAGTAAATAAAATCCCCTGCGCCGCTACCGGCGCTCCCACGATAAATACGCGCGTCCAACGCTGGATAGAGATTTTTTTTAGAGAGAGCCGAGAAAATTCCGTCCGATCTTTTATCATAAAAACGATAAAACAGGAACTAACCGTCATTTGCGCAATGATCGTTGCCAGCGCCGCTCCCTCTATCCCCATTTGAGGCAAGCCCAGCCAGCCAAAAATCAAAATCGGATCGAGAGCCATATTGACCACCAGTCCCGTCGTATTAAAATAAAAGGGAAGCTTACTTTGTCCATGGGCATTAAACATTCCGGTAAACACCGGATTTAAAAAAGCAAAGGGCATCCCAAATACAATAATCCTTAAATACTGCCCTGCCATTCGCACAACATCTGCTTCTTTTATCTGAAAAATATTTAGCAGCCAATCTGCATTCCGATAAATAAAAAAACTGTATAAAAGCCCTATCAGAACAGCAATTTGTAGCACTGCCGCAATATAACCGCGCCGTTCTTTTTCCTTTCCCTGCCCAATGGACTGGGCAATCAGAGATTCCGCCCCAATCCGAGGAATGATGACAAAGCCCATCATCAGCCATGGAAAATATCCTGCCGTTCCAACCGCCGCTACCTCCTTGCTGCTCAGCATACCAATCCAGAACATATCCGTCAAATTATACGCCATTTCCAAGAAGGAAGTTGCCATAATCGGAATTGCCAGCCGAATTAAGCCCCTTGAAATATTCCCCTCTAAGATTTCCTGCCTCTTCGCTTTCATTTCCTTCCCCTATCTGCTTTGCTTTCCGTTCCAATCCTTCTCATTCCGCCCTACTCGCCTTCTGCCAGTCATTATCCCTCGCAAGTCACATTAATCCAATCAATCCGCTCACTTTTCCGGCATAAGCCTTTTCAGCTCTGACCGCAGCTTTTGCTTCCAGCTTTCCATTTCTGCCGGCAAAGGTCTATTGTCATCGTTATACATTTTTTCCGGAGGATACCACCAGACCGGCCCTCTGCCATGATTTCCATAGTTTCCTATATCGCCGCTGACTCTGGGAAATAAATGCCAGTGCAAATGAGAGTCTCCATTACCCAGTAATTCATAATTCATTTTTTCCGGCCGGAAAACATTATTTACCGCCTCCGCAATCACCGACATTTCTTCTAAAAAAATCTGCCTCTCCTCTTTTTCCAGTTCAAAAAGCTCATTTTTATGCTGCTTCAGCAAAAACAAAGTATATCCCTTAAAATGCTGATGATCTCCAAGCACAACATAGCCTGTTTTAAGCTCCTTCACGAAATAAGGATTGACCCCCCTGCTTGATCATCTCTATTCTTTCGCATATCATACATGTGCTCTGCATTTTATAGATTCTCCATTTTCCACTCTCCGCCGACAGCTTCCTGCCAATAGAAATGCTCCGTCAATCCATCGTTTTCAAAAATCTCCAGCATTTCCTCAAATTTGTTGGCCATCTTATACTGGAGCAAATCCTTGCGATCAATCCAAAAAATCTCGCCCTCTTCCGAGGATTTTAGTTCTCCGCTAAAGCAATTGGTCTTATAGAGGAAAACTACATAGCGATAGTCCTTTTCCCGATTGGTAAACTGCTTTACCCCGCAAAGCTGCAAATTCCAAATATCCAGTCCTGTTTCTTCCTTCACCTCTCGAACCGTCGAGCGCACAAAGGATTCCTCCGGTTCGACATGCCCGCCCGGAAAAGCAATCCCCTGCCAATTGGAATTTTTGCGGTCCTGAACCAGTACCCTATCACCGTCATAAATCATGCACATATTGGTAAAAATTGCTTTTTCCATCAAATTTTTCCTTTCCCTTTTATTGCCACTGTAAGCTATGCAAATGTCCCTTGATCTCCAAATCAAAAAAATTATTTTGCCGCAGCGCCTCATAGACAATGATTGCCACAGAATTGGATAAATTCAGCGAGCGGTATTCCGCCTGCATCGGAATCCGAACACAGTCTTGCGGATATTTTACCAAAAGTTCCTCCGGTATGCCCTTGCTTTCCTTGCCAAACATAATATAGCTGTCTTTATGATATCGAATATCGGTGTATTTCTTCTCCGCTTTCGTCGTTGCCATAATTACCTGCGGAAAACTGTTTCGCTGCAAAAAATCATTAAAGTCTTCATATACTGTCAATTTCAAATCCCTCCAATAATCTAGCCCAGCCCGCCGCACCGCTTTTTCGGAGATATCAAAGCCCAGCGGTTTAATCAAATGCAGTGCCGAGCCCGTCGCTACACAGGTTCTGCCGATATTGCCGGTATTATCCGGAATTTCCGGCTCTAACAATACAATGTTCATAAATTCCCCTTCCTAAAATATTCGCTCGTCAATTGTCGGCGGTTCCCGCTCACAATGCGCTTACAGCAATCAAAGCCCCTATTTGGCTGCGCCCTGCCAACCTCTAGGCTTTTTTCCGTTAACGCACGGGCAAAATTCTGTCAGCACACAGGCAAAAAAACTGACGCAATTTATTCTGCGGCATGTCCCTGCCCTGCAAATCCTTGCGTCAGCCTTTATTTACTTGTCCACGTCTTTTTCCTGCAAGACATGCAAATTTCGCCCGTTTATTTTTTCTCTATCTTCCTAGATTACCTTCCGTCTTTCCTTCTTCGGTGCTTTAAAACTGGTTTTCCCCGATTTCAAGCTTTTCAAAGTTAAATGCCCTAAACTCGATTACCTAGCTCCATCCATACGAAAAACGAGCGAACCAAAAATGCCTACGCTTCCTTAGTTCTCTACTTTGGGTATTTTAAAACCTATCTTTAACCGCTTTCAAATTTTTTAAGCAAAACGCTCTATATAAAGCTGATTGCCTAATCCCAACTATTCAGAAGAATAGGCAAGCCAAGATTCCCCTATGCCCTATCCTTGCAGGTTTTCATGTTTTCTCATCTCGATATTTTAAAACTGGCTTCCCCAGCTTTTAAATTTTTCAAATTACATACCCTATTTAATCCTGATCGTTAATCTTCTACCTATGCAAAAAATAGACAAAATAAAATTCTCTATTTTTTAGCTTTTTATAGGCTTATTAATCTAAGGCTTAACTACTTTTTTGCGCAGATCTTGATTTCCTTTTAGAAGCTATTTTATCTTCTTCTGCTTCGGCGTATTCTTTCGGTGTCAGCTGAAATTGCTTTACAAATTTGCTGATTCGCTCAACGGCTATTTTTAGCTCGTCAATGCTATACGCATAGGAGCAACGAATAAAGCCCTCTCCGCAATCGCCAAAGGCATTGCCCGGAACAACCGCCACCTTCTGCTCCTCCAAAAGCTTCAGCGCAAATTCCTCACTGCTTAAGCCAGTTTCCTGAATCGAAGGAAATACATAAAACGCCCCCTCCGGTTCAAAACAGGACAGTCCCATTTCCCGAAAGGACTTGACCAAAAAGCGCCGTCTTTGATTGTACGCTTCCTTCATTTTCTCAATATCGGCATCACCGTTTCTCGCCGCCTCAATACCGGCGTATTGGCTTAATGTCGGCGAGCACATGATCGCGTATTGATGAATCTTTTTGGCTACCGCTGTAATATTTTCCGGCGCCAGCGTATAGCCCAGCCGCCAGCCTGTCATGGCATACGCCTTGGAAAATCCGCTGATAACAATGGTTCTTTCCTTCATCCCCGGCAGGGCAGCAATGGAAAAATGCTTGCCGGAATAGGTCAGCTCGGCATAAATTTCATCTGAGATTACATATAAATCATGCTCCCTGATTACCTCGGCAATCTCCTCCAGCTCTTTTTTCGTCATAATCGCGCCCGTCGGATTATTGGGAAAGGAAATGATGATTCCCTTGGTTTTTGGGGTTATCTTTTCCCGAATCTCCGCTGCCGTAATCTTAAAATTGTTTTCCTCTTTGGTCGCAATCGCCACCGGAATAGCGCCAGTCATGGCCGTACAGGGCTGATAGCAAACAAAACATGGCTCGACTACTAAAAATTCATCCCCGGGATTTAGAAGCGAGCGCAGCATAATATCCAAGCCTTCACTGCCGCCCACCGTAACTAGACATTCCGTTTCTGGATTATACTCTAAACCAAATCGGCGATTTTGGTAAAGGCAAATTTCTTCTCTTAGCTCCGCCAAACCGGCATTGGCGGTATAAAAGGTATAGCCGTTTTCCAAAGCGGCAATTCCTTCTTCGCGGATATGCCAAGGCGTTTCAAAATCCGGCTCGCCTACGCCCAAGCTGATAGCATCCTTCATTTGCAGGACAATATCAAAAAACTTTCGTATTCCCGACGGCTTCATATGTTGTGCTGTTTGATTTAATTCTTTCATTATAGTGTTACCGCCATTCTGCCGCCCTTTTCATCCGGCTCAAGTACCGTTCCATAATCCTTATATCTTTTTAAAATCAAATGCGTTGCTGTTGCCGTAACCGAATCCAGTGGCGCAAGCCGTTTCGCAACAAACATAGCAACCTCCTTCATCGTAGTTCCTTCCACGATTACTGTAAAATCATAGCCGCCCGACATCAAATAGACTGAGCGCACCTCATCAAAGCGATAAATTCTCTCTGCAATTTTATCAAAACCCTTGCCCCTCTGCGGAGTTACGCTGACCTGAATCAGTGCCGTTACTCGCTCGCTGGAGGTTTTTTCCCAATTGATCAATGTATGATAGCCGCATATCACCTTTTGCTTTTCCAGCTCTGTCAACTGTGCCGCGATATCTGCTTCATTTTCCGCCAACATTTCCGCCAAGTCCTTGACGCTCCGTCTGGCATCGTTTTCCAAAATATCCAGCAGCTCAATCTGCTTTTCAAATTTCTTTGGTTTCCTCATGCTTTTCTTCGCTTCCATTCTAAAACCTCCTGCGCTATATGATTCATTATCTGCGAATTTCCTGATATTTTGTGCCAATATCTTCCTACAAAGCAGCTTTTTCTGCCGTATTTCATTTTTTATCTAAAATCCAAAGCAGTAAGTCCAAAAGCTAAGCCTTCCCAAGGTTGCTTTTCCCTTACAGCCGCCAAAAGCTTTTTAAACCGAACGCAAGTCTAAAAGTTAAGCCCTTTTAAGTCCATTTTGCTCTTTGCAATCGCCAAAGTCTTTCGAGTCGAACACAAGCCTAAAAACTCAAACTTTTTAACTTCATTTTGCTCTTTACAACTGCGAAAGCTTTTTTAAATTGGATACAAACCTAAAAATTAAGTCCTTCTATATCCATTTGCTTCCTTACAATACTTTATACAGCTCATCGCCCGCTGGCGGCAAAATAGCCTGTCTTATACCGGAATAGCATGCGACTTTTTCCTTTGTATCCAAAAGCCTGCCAATAAGCTTTGCCGGAATCCCCGCACCTTCCAGCGCTTTAACAAGCGCATCTCCATTTTCGGCAATCATCAGCATTGAACCGCTGCTGATTAACTTATAAGGATTAATATCAAAAAACTCACTAATCTCTATGGTTTCCCGCAAAATTGGCACTGCCGCCAAATCCACCTCCAAGCCCTTATCAGCCTTTGCCGCCAGCTCCCACAGCGCGCCCAATACACCACCCTCGGTGATGTCGTGCATCGCCTTTAGCCCCGCTTCGGCGCAGTCCATCGCCACCCTAGACTCCGGTAGTACAGATATAAAGGAATCCATTGCCTGCGCCCTGCTTAAAAAATCACGGCTAAAGCAGGCACTCAATTCTTCAGCTTTTGCCTTTGCCAGAATAGAGGTACCCTCCAGCGCGGCATATTTGGTCATTACGATGCTGTCGCCTGCTTGCATGGCCTTTCCCAACAGCGCTTTTGCTTTCGGGAGCTTACCCACGCCGGTTATAGATAAAACTGCCCGATTGACGGCGTCTGTCACCTCGGTATGCCCTCCTAAAATCGCCAAGCTCTGGGCAAATGCCGTTTGCCGCAGTTCGGCGAAAATATTTTCCAAGCTGCTTTGCGGATAGTCCGGTGGAAGCAATACCGTCGCCAGTAAGCCGATCGGCTCCGCGCCTGCCGCCGCTAGGTCATTTAAGGTAACATGAACCGCCAAATAGCCAATATTTTCCTCGGTCGCTGTAATCGGATCGGTCGATAAAACCAATATTTCATCGGCTGCCAGCTCCAAAGCTGCGCAGTCTTCGCCCTGCATCGGCCCTTGTAACACTTCCTGCCGCTGCACAACAGGTGCCGAAAATATCCAACGATCCAGCAGCTTTTCCGAAACCTTCCCTATTGCCAAATAATTTTCTTTCATTTACTTTTTCACCAAAATCGTATCCCAAACAATCAGTGCCATTTCTCCGCGCGTGATAATTTTATCTATCGGAATATCGCTGTTTGCCGGAATTACGCCCAGCTCCTTGGCCTTCGCAATATAATTCTCCGGCCATGCCAATTCGGGATTTAAGCTCTCCTTTTGATCCAAGGCATTGACCATAATGGTCACTACCTCGGCATAGGTAATCTGATTTTCCGGTGCAAAGCTGCCATCGGAATATCCCTGAATAATTCCAATCTTGTACGCCTTTTGAATATAATCCTTTCCCCAGTGCTTATCGGGCACATCGGAAAATATTTTCCCCTCTGGATTGCTCTCCGGACTTTCCGTTAATATCCTGACCATGATTGTCGCCACTTCCGCCCGAGTGATCGTATTTTCCAGCTGCAAGGAACCATTTCCGCTGCCTTTTAATATACCCAGCGTCCGCAGCTGATTGCCTGCATAAATCTGAGCGGTCGGCAAAATTGTCGCTCCTGCCAGCTGACTTGTCAGACAAAGCGCAATGACCATACTGCAAATAAAAATTATCTTCTTCAAGCCCGCCTCCTTATATTTCCGTTCTTCCTTCCAAGGCTCTGGTTAGGGTCATTTCATCGACATATTCCAGATCTCCGCCCACCGGCACACCATTGGCAATTCGAGTTGTCCGAATTCCCAGCGGCTTAAGGAGCTTGCTTAAATAAATCGCCGTCGCCTCTCCTTCCACCGTTGAGCCAGTAGCCAAAATAACCTCCGCCACGGTTTCATTTCCAAGTCTGGTAAAAAGCTCCTTCGTCCGAATATCCCCCGGACCAATCCCCAACATTGGCGATATCACGCCGCCTAATACATGGTAAAGCCCCTGATAGCGTCCCGTTTTTTCATAAGCCACTAAGTCCTTTGTTTCCTCCACCACCATGATCGTCGCCCGCTCTCTCTTAGCGGAAGCACAGATAGGACAGATTTCCTCGTCAGTAATGGTAAAGCATTCCTGACAATAGCCAGTATTCTTCTTGGCCTGCAAAATCGCCTCTGCAAATTCCTCCGCCTCGGCATCAGTCATGGAAATAACATAAAACGCCAGCCGTCTGGCGCTTTTGTAGCCTATACCCGGAAGTCGGGTAAATTGTTCAATCAGGCGGGAAAAATATTTCCCATAGTAATCCATTAAAATAAGCCTCCCAATCCTCCCGGCAAATTCAGTCCGCCGGTCAGCTTAGACATTTCCTCGTTCATTTCCGTTTCTGCCTTGCGAACAGCTTCGTTGACCGCTGCAACAATCAGATCCTGAAGCATTTCGATATCGTCAGGATCGACCGCCGAAGGCGATAATTCAATGGCTTTCAGCTCCTTCTTGCCATTCACGACCGCCTTAACCGCTCCGCCGCCAACCGCCGCTTCAAATTCCTTGTTTTCGATTTCTTCCTGCATGGTTTCCATTTGTTTCTGCATTCTTTGAACCTGCTTCATTAAATTTGCCTGATTGCCGGGCATCGCTCCCGGAAAGCCGCCTCTTTTTGCCATAGTCTTTCTCCTTTTGCTTTGATTTTTTCTATTTAAAAAACAGTATATCACAAATTATTGAAATTTTAAATAAAATTTTCCGTTAAACTTTGCTCGCTGGCGCGGGAAAAATCTTTTGAATCCTTCCCTTACCAGCAGCTCAAATTTATTTTAGAATTATCAACATCTTATTTTACAGCTTTTAGTTAACCCCCGCTTTTCCGCTTCGCCACTTTTGCTTACCCCGAATTTTCCGGCTTTCAACAAGCTGTCGATATCTAAAAAGCATTTTCGACGCACTCCCTATCATAGTCCCAATAATTGTCATAGATCTTTTGCATTGTCCTATGCTCATCCCATTCCTTCAAAATACTACTGGTCTTTTGGGGCTTATAGTCGGCGCAACATTCCAGCAAGGATATAAAATCTGTCATACTGCCTTTTTTTACTTTTCCTCTACATGGCTCGTTAATCCCCAAAAATCCTCATCTTCAAACACAATATCCAGAGAAACGGCTTCTAACTGCAATTCATCTCTTTTCGTATTTCTCGGCAAAGACCTAGCTTTTCAGCTTTTGCTGCAATTCGTTCAGGTAGCTCCACGCCGCTTTGGGAGTCATGTCGTCCAGCTCCAGCCTCTTAATTTCTTCCAAATAAGAAGCCCTGCCAAATAAATCAAGCTGTACGCTTTCCGGCGAAACAAAAGCCAGGTTTTTCGGCTTGATTTCTCGATGAGCGGCGATATCCGCCGCTGAAAGCTCCGCTAAGATTTCCCTTGCCCTCCGCACTACTGCGCTGGGAATTCCCGCCAGCCTAGCTACCTGAATTCCGTAGCTCTTATCGGCTCCGCCCCGCACGATTTTTCTTAGAAAAAGGATATCCTCTCCTCGCTCTGCCACCGAAATACAATAATTGACCACGCCGTCAATCTTGCCTTCCAGCTCCGTCAGCTCATGGTAATGCGTAGCAAACAGGGTTTTTGCTCCGGACAGCTGACGGTTCGCCAAGTATTCGACCACCGCCCAAGCAATACTAAGCCCATCGTAGGTTGAAGTTCCCCGGCCGATTTCATCTAAAATAACCAAGCTGTCTTTAGTCGCATTTCTTAAAATATTGGCTGTTTCCGCCATTTCTACCATAAAGGTTGACTTTCCCGACGCCAGATCATCCGACGCACCCACTCTGGTAAAAATCCGATCAACGATACTAAGCTCCGCCGAAGCCGCCGGTACAAAACTGCCAATTTGCGCCATCAGCTGAATCAGGGCAATTTGCCTCATATAGGTCGATTTCCCCGCCATATTGGGGCCCGTAATAATCAGCATATGCTCTTTCCTATTTAAAATTGCGGAATTAACAATAAAATCATTTTCCGGCAGCATTTTCTCAATTACCGGATGCCTGCCGTCTATGATTTCGGTATTGCCATTTTCCTGAAACGAAGGTCTGACATAGCTTTGCTGCGCCGCCACATAAGCCAAAGACTGATACGCGTCGAGCAGCGCAACCTGCTGCGCTGTCTGCTTGATACGGCGGCTTTCTCCCGCGCAAAATTCCCGAATTTCTTGAAAAAGCTCATATTCCAGTGCCAGCAGCTTTTCCTCCGCTCCGAGGATGGTTTCCT
>JBGZBY010000114.1:0-21078 GCA_041844915.1 Eubacteriales bacterium | reverse complement strand
ACCGATTTTAAACATGTAACCAAAAAGCGAATTCGGCAATTAGAAGAATGGATGAACAATTATCCACGAGAAATGTTTCAGGGAAGAACGGCTAAAGAATATTATCAGGAGCTTCTATTGACATCTTAAAAATTTATTTAAATAGGACATTTACTATTGCAATTTACCAAGATAGTTAGCCATCATTTGCCTATATTGAAAATTTATTTTCATATAGGCAAATGCAGCTAACTATCAAGATAGTCTGCTAATGTTTGCCTATATCGAAAGTTTACTTTCGTATAAGCAAACTCGGCAGACTATCAAAATCGGGAAAAATAAAGAAAAAACTTGACAAATATCTAAGAAACGGTTATAAATAGTATAAGGAGCAAGACCTGCTCTAGATAATGTTATAATTTATTCAATGTTTTCAGTATGTACAGGAGGAGTTTAAATGAACAAAGCGGAATTAGTTAGCGCAATTGCAGAGAAGGCGGAACTGAGTAAAAAGGATTCGGAAAAAGCGTTAAAGGCTTTTATGGATGTTGTTACTGAAGAATTAACAAAGGGTGGCAAGGTACAACTGGTTGGCTTCGGTAATTTTGAAGTTGCTGAAAGAAAAGAAAGAAAAGGACACAATCCGCAAACGAAGCAACAGATCACCATTCCGGCTTCTAAGGCTCCGAAATTCAAGGCTGGTAAGGCTTTGAAGGACGCTGTTAACGTACCGGCTCCGAAGTCCAAAAAGAAGAAATAAGTATCCCAAAAGTAATATGAAGCAAAAGATCTAGCCCAGTGGGATAGGTCTTTTGTCTTTTGTAAGCGGAGGAAGCTGGCAGGGATTGCGGCGGGACTTTAGGTGGAAGGATCGGTGGATTCGGCAGCCGGCATAAATACAGGTCTTGTGGCAGGACAGTCGGCTTTTATTAAGGAAGGAAATCGGATTTTTGATGATTTCCGATAGCTCCGCTTGCGGACGGAGGGATTTGGCTCGGCTTTGACCGGGCAGATAGGAAGGAAGAATGAGAATAGATAAGTTTTTAAAGGTATCTCGATTGATTAAGCGCCGGACGGTGGCCAATGAGGCGGCAGCCGCCGGGAGAGTAAAGATCAACGACAAGGTGGTAAAGCCGTCCGAGGAGGTCAAGCTCGGCGATATTATAGAGATCGGCTTTGGGCAAAAAAGCGTGAGGGTCGAGGTGCTGTCCATCAGTAATGTAATTCGCAAGGAAGAAGCCGGAGAAATGATTCGATATTTATCGGGAGAAGAATAAGAGATGGAAAGAATCAGAAGATCAAAAATATATATTTTGTTTGTGATCAGTGTATTGGTTGCGGCGGCAGGCTTTCAGCTGGTGAATCTCTTTCACCAGTACAATGAAAAACAGGGAGAGGCGGAGGCTTTGCGAGGAAAGATACTGGAGGAAAACGAGAAGAATCTGAAGCTTCGGGAATATGAAAAATATATGGGCTCGGATGCCTTTGTGGAGGAAAAGGCCAGAGAGGAATTTAATCTAATTAAGGACGGAGAAGAGGTCTATATTATCAAGAAGGAATAAGCACCAAAAGGCTCTCTTTGCAGCAGGGATTAATTATAGTATTCAGGAAAAGGACTCCATTCCATGGAAAAGCCAAAAACAATTCAGCAAAGAATTATAGCCGCGCAGCTGATTCAGCCGGGAGAAAGGATCTTAGCAGGATTTTCCGGCGGAAGCGACAGCGCGGCACTGTGTCATGCTTTGGCGGAGCTTCGGAGAGAGCTGGGATTTTCTCTGGAGCTTCTTTATATTCAGCATAATCTTCGGGGCGAGGAAAGCCTGGCGGAAGAGGCTTTTGTCAGGGAATGGGCGGAAAGATACGACTGCCGCTTAAGCATCCGGGCGGTCAATGTCAGAGAAACGGCAAAGCAGCAAAAGCTGTCCATAGAAACGGCAGCCAGAAAGCTGCGCTATTTGGCTTTTCAAGAAAGAGCGGAAAGCGGCTTTGACAAGGTGGCCTTAGCGCATCATGCCAAAGATCAGGCGGAAACCGTGCTTCAACATTTTCTGCGGGGGAGCGGGGTAGACGGCCTTTGCGGAATGAAGCCGCAAAACGGGATCTATATTCGCCCCTTGCTGCTGGCGTCCAAGGAGGAAATTAAGGATTATTTGCAAAAAGAAAATATTGCGTGGCGGGAGGATTCCTCCAATGAGGACAGGCAATATCGGCGCAATCGGATTCGACATGAGCTGCTGCCCTATTTGCAGACCCATTTTAACCCCAATTTGGTGCAGACCCTGACGGAAAATGCGAAGCAAATGCAGGATTTACAGCTTTATTTGCAGGAGCAGACAGAGCAGGAATTTGAACAGCTTGCTTACCGAGAGGCGGATGGTCTGAGATTGGCGGGAGATAGGCTGAAGCGGCTTTCGGTTTTTTTGCAGCGACTGTTGATTCGGCGGGCGGTTCAGGAAGCGAAGGGAAATACCGCCGATCTGGAGAGTACGCATATCGCCAGAGCGGTTTCCCTTTTGGAGAAAGAAAACGGGAAGCGGGAGGATCTGATCGGCGGCTGGCAGGTAAAAAAGGAAGCCGGAGATTTGATTTTTTTTCGACAGGAGGGAGAGCCTTGGCCGCGTGAAAAAACGGTGAAAAATACAGAGTTTTTTCCGCTTAGGCTTGACATATCCGGACGGAAAAGGTATATTAAAATAATTGAGGGTTTTGTATTTTGCGCCAGAATTCTTGAGCAAAGGCCGGAAAAAAGAGATCAGAAAAAATGGTCGCAGGTGTTTGACATGGATTTTTTACCAGCGGAAGCTGTTTTGCGACATCCTCTGCCGGAGGACTATATTCGGATTGACCGGCAAGGCAGGAAAAAGCGATTGAAGGATCTTTTGGCAGATCAAAAGCTGGCAAGAGAGAAGCGGAGCCGAGTACCGGTGCTTGCGGCTGGCAGCGAGATTCTGTGGGCAGTCGGATATAGAGTAGGCTATCCGTATCGTGTAACGGAGGCGACAAAAAATTATTTAGAATTAACCATCTTAGGGAGGACAGGAAAGTGTCAAGGATTAAGGAAAGAATATCAAGACAGGAAGTAGAAACCAGAATCAAAGAGCTGGGCAAGCAGATCAGCGCGGATTATGCTGAAACTGGCGTTCATTTGGTCTGTATTTTAAAGGGAGCATTTATGTTCATGAGCGATCTTGCCAAGGAGCTGACTTGTCCTGTAACCGTTGACTTTATGGCGGTCAGTAGCTATGAGGATCAGTTGGAGAGCACCGGTATCGTCAAGATTGTTAAGGATTTGGATGGCAGCATCGAAGGCAAGCATGTGTTGGTTATTGAGGATATCATTGACTCGGGCAGAACGCTTCATTATTTAATGGAGATTCTCGAAAAAAGAAATCCGAAATCCATTCGGCTGGCGGCGCTGCTGGATAAAGAGCCACGGCGTGTAATAAAAATTGATGTGGCTTATTGCGGATTTAAGATTGAAGATTTTTTTGTGCTGGGCTATGGTCTGGACTATATGCAAAAATATCGGAATTTACCATATATTGGAGAAATGGTCGAGGAATAAACCAAGGGGCTTGTTTTTCGGGGATGGAGGATATTTCTGACAAAGCAGGGCTCCGCTTTAGAAAGGAGTAATCGGTGAATAAAAACTTACGTGGGTTCGGTTTTTACGCGATATTGCTGGTAGTGCTGTTTGCCGCCGCTTATTTTGCGCAATCAACCCAGACATCAGTAAATGAGATTAATTATGGACAAATGGAGCTGGCCAGAGATATTGAGGGCGGCAAGGTAGTGAAGGTAATCATTTATCCGAACGAATATGTGCCAACCGGTAAGGCGATCATCTATTTCAAGGATCCGACGATGGCAAGGGCAGAGATCAATTTGCCCAATACGCAGGAATTTGAAAAAGAGATGCTGGCTAAAAATGTCAACGCCTATATGGCAGAGGTGCAAAAGCCCAGCCAATTCTGGAACATGGTGCCGATGGTGATGATTTTGGTTTCCGTGCTGTTTTTGCTTATTTTTGTCATGAGTCAGGCGCAGGGCGGAGGCGGCTCGAAGATTATGTCCTTCGGCAGGAGCCGAGCCAAAAAATCCAGCGATAAGGATAAAAAGGTAACCTTTCTGGATGTAGCGGGTCTGGAGGAGGAAAAGGAGGATTTAAAGGAAATTGTGGAATTCCTGATGAATCCCCAGAAATTTTCTGAACTGGGCGCGCGTATTCCCAAGGGAGTTTTGCTAGTGGGTCCTCCGGGTACCGGAAAAACGCTTTTGGCAAAGGCGGTAGCCGGAGAAGCCAAGGTACCGTTTTTCAGCATTTCCGGTTCGGACTTTGTAGAAATGTTTGTTGGTGTGGGTGCTTCCCGCGTTCGGGATTTATTTGATGAAGCGAAAAAAAGCTCGCCTTGTATTGTATTTATCGACGAGATTGACGCCGTCGGACGCAGGCGCGGAGCCGGTCTGGGCGGAGGCCATGACGAAAGGGAGCAGACGCTCAATCAGCTGTTGGTCGAGATGGACGGCTTTGGAATCAATGAAGGCGTAATTATTATTGCCGCCACCAATCGGGTTGATATTCTGGATCCGGCGCTGCTTCGTCCGGGGCGCTTTGACCGACAGGTTATGGTAGGAAGGCCGGATGTCAAGGGCAGAGAAGAAATCCTTAAGGTACATGCCAAGGGAAAGCCCTTGTCGGACACCGTAGATTTAAAAGAGGTTGCCAGAACGACGGCGGGCTTTACTGGAGCGGATCTGGAGAATTTGTTGAATGAAGCGGCAATTTTTGCTGCCCGCAAGGGTTCGCGCATCATCAGTCAGGACAATCTGCGGGAGGCCTTTGTCAAGGTGGGAATCGGTACAGAAAAGCGTTCCCGTATCATCAGTGAAAAGGAAAAGAAGATTACCGCCTATCATGAGGCGGGGCATGCCATCATTCATCAGGTTCTGCCGCATATTGATTCGGTACACAGTATTTCTATTATTCCGACCGGCTTTGCCGGCGGCTATACTATGCCGATGCCGAAAAAGGACGAGATGTATCTGACCAAGTCGAAGATGGAGCAGGAGATTGTTGCCTTGCTGGGCGGCAGAGCGGCGGAGGCGCTAATTTTAGGCGACATTACTACCGGCGCGTCCAACGATATTGAAAGAGCAACGAAGATTGCCCGCAATATGGTTGTACGCTATGGTATGAGTGAAGTAATCGGCCCGATTCTGCTAGGGGAAGATGAAGACGAGGTATTTATCGGACGAGATTGGGGACATACCCGCAATTACGGAGAAAATATTGCCGGATTGATTGACGAGGAAATCAAACGCATTGTCACCGACGCATATCAGCAGGCGACCGATATTTTGGAGAAATATATTGATGTTCTGCATACGACAGCGGAGATGCTGATTCGTAAGGAAAAGGTGTACCGCGAGGAGTTTATTGCTCTCTTTGGCGACCGCTTGCCGAAGGAGGAAGAGGAGGAGCAGACCTCTCTCCGAGAGCAGACGGAGGCTTTACGTCAGGCAGAGGAAGCAAGCAGGAGCGGTGAATTCGGCGGCCGGCAGGAGCAGAGCTTTGGAGAGGAAAAAAGAGGAAGCTGACGCTTTGGCAGAATTAATAAAAGAATGGATAAATAAAAACGGGATTTGTTCATAATTTAGGCAGTTTTAAAAAATGCTCAAATTAATTTTCGGAATTTCAAAAAGTTTGGGCAGACTTTTGCGGGGAAGAATGCTATAATACATTCATACCTCAATAGAGTATTAAGTTTTTACTACCCCAAAAACAAAATACCTTCTCCTTAAAAGTTATCTATTGCATGAAATACATTTCTTGTGATAGGTAGCTTTTTTTATCTAGGAAAATGCCGAGATGCCAGCTATTAAGAGATGAAAAGCCTTTTTCCTTGCGTCAGGGAATGCTGCAAAGCACTGGCTGGGCTGAAACTGAGTCTGAAATGCCCTAGAGGAAAGGCAAGTACTGGAAAGTCACCTCCTTTTTGGCGCAGAGGAGGTTGAAAGAAAGCGAGAAACAGCACTAAATCCCAGATGGAATGAAAAATGTGTTTGATAGACTGCCAAATTTGCCTATGTAAAAGTTTGTTTTCGGCATGGGCAAATACAGCAAGTCACCTTGATAGTTAGCTGCATTTGCCTATATGAAAATAAATTTTCAATATAGGCAAATGATGGCTAACTATCTTGATAGGGAATAATGATAAATATAGAAAGGAAGTAAATCCATGATAGTACATAACGCTTCATTAGCGGCGGTGGGGGTAAAGGAGGAGCAATACCCAAAGACTGGCTTGCCGGAAATCGCCTTTGCCGGAAAATCCAATGTCGGAAAATCATCTCTGATCAATGCGCTGCTTCGCCGGAAGGCGCTGGCAAGAACCTCCTCGCAGCCGGGAAAGACCCAGACCATTAATTTTTATCAGGTGGAGGAGCTGCTTTATTTTGTTGACCTGCCCGGTTATGGATATGCCAAGGTATCGAAGGCGGAACGGGAGCGCTGGGCAAAGATGATTGACGATTATCTGCATACCAGACAGACACTGCTTCAGGTACTGCTGCTGGTAGACGGCAGGCATGAGCCTTCGGCGAATGATGTGCAGATGCTGGATTGGATTCGCTCCTTTGGCTATGCGCCGGCAGTGATTGCAACAAAAATGGATAAAATGGGCAAGCAGCAGCAGGCAAGATCATTAAAGCTTATCCGGCAGACCTTAAAATTAGAGAGCGGCGAGCTCTTTCCTTTTTCCGCGCTGACCAAGGAGGGGATCGATCAAATTTGGGAAATGCTGGAGAGGCTGCTGGCAAATTTGCCGGAAGAATAAGTTGGCCAGAGAAAAGCACATTATTAAAGCTTTTTTCAAAGGATTTTTCAAAAGAATAGGCCTTAACCCGAAGGAAAGAGCCTTCCCAGTTAAAAAAGCCCTGAATGGGGCTTTTTTGGAATAAGTCGGTCAGGTTGGTTGACCAGAGAAAAGCACATTATTAAAGTTTTTTTAAAAGAATGAGCCTTAACCAGAAGGAAGGAATCTTCTCTGTAAAAAAAGCCCTGAATGGGGCTTTTTTGGAATAAGTCAGTTAGGTTGGCTGGAGAAAAGTACATTAGCTCGAAAGATTTTTTAAAAGCTGCTTATAAATCAAGGCATAGTTTTCCCGCCAGCGATTGCATAGCTCAACTGCCGAGGACTCGTCCGCCATTCGCAGGGTCAGTTCCATCAGCAGCCGGCGCTGATCCTTGGCGACCAGATGTGCGTAAAAGCCGCCGTTTTCCGTCGCATAATAATTGGCTTGAATGTCGGTATCCTGACGAAGCTCAATCATATTTTCCTTTAAATAATGCTGTACGGTCATGCGTACCTTTGCCGGAATTTCCTCAATAAAAAAATCCAGAGTTACTCGGCCATCTTTGGTGATCTCATATTGGGTTTCCGGGTTTTTGGGCAAAATCCGCAGCAAATTGGCATCCGCCAGCTCGGTCAGAGCTTCCTGCAATTGGAAGTAAGAGCTGTAATACTCGCCAACCATCAGCTCGGAAATCGTGGTATTGGTCAGCGGAAGATCAACCTTGTTTAAAATATATAAAACAACAAGCTTACGCAATTTATTTTCTAACATATCCGACTCCATAAATAAATTTTAATCATAAAAAAGAAAGAGCGAAAAGCCTTTGACTTAATTTTAGAGGATTGAGCTTCTTTGCAATCAGCAATAGGCTCAGTTCCGCTCATACTGCCCTTCTTTTTTAGTATAGCATAATCCATAAAAAAAATCCAGAGCCTGCTTTAATAGGCTCCGGAGTTTATGAACGGATTCAGATCCGTGGTATTTTTGACGAAAATCAGGCGAACGCGAGGAATGCTTTTTAAAAGTAGCCTAGGCGTGGCTGCGATGGTATTTTATACGGTCGCTGGCGCTTAGCAGCTTTTTACGCAGACGGATATCGGTCGGAGTAACCTCAACCCATTCGTCCGGCTCGACAAATTCCAATTCCGCCTCTAAGGACATTTCCAAGGGCTTCAGCAGTTTAATGGCTTCATCCGCTCCGGCAGCTCTGGTATTGGTCAGCTTCTTGTTCTTGGTCGGATTGACGACCATATCCTCGCTACGGTTGTTCATACCAATAATCATTCCCTCATAGACTTCTTGAGAAGGTCCGACAAAGAGTCGGCCGCGATCGCTTAAATTAAAAAGCGAGTACGCCATGGTCAGACCATTTTCCTGCGAAATCAAAACTCCGTTTTGCCGTCCGGGAATTTCACCGGCATAGGGGCCGTAAGAGTCAAAAGCGCGCAGAAGAATACCCTCGCCTCTGGTATCGTTGATAAATTCCGAGCGATAGCCAAGCAGGGCTCTGGTCGGTACCAGATATTCAATCTTGGTATGGCCGCCTTCAGCCAGCATGGACTGCATTGTTCCCTTTCGGAGATTTAATTGAGCGATTACGCTGCCGATGTACTCGTCCGGCGCACTGACGCTTACCTTTTCATAGGGCTCCAATCGTTTGCCATTTTCCTCGCGAAACAATACCTCCGGCTTTGATACGCTGAGCTCATAGCCCTCCCGTCGCATGTTTTCAATCAGGATTGACAAATGCAGCTCTCCTCTGCCCGACACCTTGTAGGCGTCGCTCCCCTCGATCGGTTCGACGCGCAGGCCGACATTGGTTTCCAGTTCCTTTTGCAGTCTGGCGGCAATATGCCTGGTAGTTACAAATTTTCCGGTTTTACCGGCAAAGGGGGAATTATTGACATAAAAATTCATCGACATGGTCGGTTCTTCAATGGCAATCATCGGCAAGGGCAAAACATTATCCGGCAGGCAAATCGTTTCCCCGATGGAGATATCGCTGATTCCGGATATGACCACGATATCGCCGGAATGGGCCTCGGCTGTTTCGGTTCGCTTTAAGCCGACATTGACAAAGACCTGATTGATTTTGGCTTTTGCCACGCTGCCGTCGCGCTTGCTGACTGCTACAATATCTGCCGGATGGAGCGTGCCCTGCGTGATTCTGCCGATTCCTAGCCGCCCGATATAATCGTCGTAGGCAAGCGCTGAAATTTGAAATTGCAGAGGCAGCGCGTCCTTATCCGGATATGCGGCTACATGACGGGTAATCATTTCAAATAAGGGTTCGATATCTTCGTTGGTATCACCCAGCTCATAATGAACAACACCGGCTCTTGCTGTGCCGTATAAAATCGGAAAGTCCAGCTGCTTGTCATTTGCACCCAGCTCGGCAAACAAGTCGAAGGTCATATTGACGACCTCCTCCGGTCTGGCATCGTTTTTATCAATTTTATTGATGAGCAGAATGGGGCAAAGGCCCTGTTGCAAAGCCTTTTGCAGAACAAAGCGAGTTTGCGGCATAGGACCCTCGGCGGAATCGACCAGTAAAATTGCTGTATCGACGGTACGAATGATGCGTTCGACCTCCGAAGAAAAATCAGCATGGCCGGGAGTATCGACAATATTGATTTTGTAGTCCTTGTAAGTGATGGAGCAGTTTTTGGAATAAATTGTAATTCCTCGTTCGCGCTCAATATCATTGCTGTCCATTACGCAGTCGATGATTTCTTCATGCTCGCCGAATACGCCGGATTGCGCCAGCATGGCGTCGACCAGCGTGGATTTGCCGGCATCGACATGGGCGATCACGGCAATGTTAATAATTTTTTTCTCTCTCATAAATTCTCCTTTTTCCGGTAGCTTCACATATTTTCTTAGTGTAGCATTCTTTTTTTCGGATGGCAAGAGTGAAATTTGCCAAAATATCACATCAAATCATTCATATTTGCAGGCAATGCTTTTAAACTGGCAGGCGCGGCGAGGATGGCGCTAAGCTGTAGCTGAAGGCTTTTGTCTGGGGCATGGGGCTTTAAGTTCTAAGCTATAGGGAAGTGCCTTGCAGGCATTGTTATATCCCAGCCTTGTCATAGCTTTTGGAAGGCACGTCAAAACTTGCTCCCTGCGGTCGCTTCGGACAATGGGCGACCTTCCAAAAGCTATGACAGGGCGGAGTGAGGGCGGTGGGAGCGCAGCGAAGATGGCGTTAAGCTGTAGCTGAAGGCTTTTGCTTAGGGCATGGGGCTTTAAAAAATTCAAATACGGACAGCCGGCTCTTGACAAAGTTACTCAAAATGCTATAATTAGTTAAATAAAAAAATTAATTAAAAGTGTTTTCATACAGCAAGATTCTGGCGGCAGTGCAGCGCTTTGGCAATGGCGGCAGAAAAAAGGAAAACCAAGGATTGAGGAAAATAAGGAGTTGACATGAACGCAAAATTTGAAGTTAATACGATTTCTTTGCCTTTGAGAGAGCGATCGGCGGATATCTGGCAGAAGGAGCAGAGAAATCCTTTTTATGGGCGGGAATATTCGGCGGAGCACATTACATTTTTGCAGCGGAGAGCAAAAGAAATCCGAGAGAAATGCCGAACTTTTATATTAATTGGAGTGGGCGGTTCTAATGGAGCGGCCAGAGCGATTATTGAAGGACTTGGGAAAAATAGTACTCCGAAGATTGTCTATGCCGGAAATGGCTTATCTCCGCGCCAGATTGCTCGACTGCTGAAGGAAGTCGAGGAAAGCGAGGTTTGTCTGAATGTGATTGCTAAAAATTTTCAAACCCTGGAGCCGGGGATCCATTTTCGTATGCTGCGCGAGGCTATGGAAAAGAAGTACGGTCTGGCGGAGGCGGCAGAGAGAATTGTGGTAACGGGCAGCAAGGACTCTTTGCTGGAGGAAATTGCGGCGGCGAACGGATATACCTTTTTGGAATTTGAGCCGGAGATTGGCGGCAGATATTCGGCATTTTCCAATGTCGGTCTGTTTCCGATGGCGGTAGCCGGATTGGATATTGCCGCGCTTTTAGAGGGTAGAAGGGAAATGCTGGCGGAGCTGGCAGACAGGCGGCATTTTCTGCACGACTATGTGGCGTACCGACAAAAGGCATATCAGGACGGATATAAAGTAGAAGTGCTTTCAGCTTTTGATCTGGATTTTCGGGAATGGCTGAAATGGTGGGTTCAGCTTTTCGGGGAGTCCGAGGGTAAGGAAAAAAAAGGACTTTATCCCGATGGGCTTTGCTTCTCCGAGGATCTTCATTCAATGGGGCAGTTTTTGCAGGAGGGGAGTCCAATTTTCATAGAAACCTTTTTACGGGTGGCAGGCTATGAGGAAAATACTGTGGTGACTGGTTCGCGTCTAAGTGATGGCTTTGCGTATCTGGAGGGGAAAAATTTTGCCCAAATCAATCGGGAGATGGAGGAAGCGACGATAGAGGCGCATAGTGAGGAAGGGGCTCCAACCTTTTTACTGGAGCTGGAAAACATGCGGGAAAAGGAATGGGGCAAGCTCTTTCTTTTCTTTATGGCGGCAGTGGTGCTTTCTTCAAAAATCATGGAAGTCAATCCCTTTAATCAGGAGGGTGTGGAAAGATATAAGCAAAAGATGTTTCAGCGCCTGCGCGCTTAAGCTAAAGAACTGAATTTACAGCAGAATAGCCGGCGGCGGCACTCGCTTGTTTTGAGGAAAAGGACATTGGGAACAGGGATAAGCGCCGGCGGACGGAATTTGCTTGGGATTTAAGTAGAGGTTCTCCTCGACGTAGTACCTTAAGCAATGTATTATAAAAGAAATACCGACAAAGGGAGAAGGAAAATGACAAATAATTTATTGATTGTGCATGGCGGCGGACCAACTGCCGTAATCAACTGCTCGCTTTATGGGGTAATTGAGCAGGCCAAGCAGGAAAGCAGGATAGACGGTATCTATGCGGCGAATGGTGGAATGGGCGGCGTGCTGCGGGAGGATTTTATTGATCTGCGGAAAATCTCCGAGGGGGATATTGAAAAGCTGCTGACGACGCCGGGTTCGGCGATTGGAACCTCGCGAGATCCAATGGAGCAGGAGGATTATGACCGCCTGCTGCCGATTTTTCAAAAGCACAATATCCGCTATGTCCTTTTAAACGGCGGAAATGGAACGATGGATACCTGCGGTAAAATATATAAGGTCTGTGCCGGAGCAGGAATTATGGTTATGGGCATCCCAAAGACTATGGATAATGACTTGGCAGTGATTGACCATAGTCCGGGCTATGCCAGTGCAGCAAGGTATTTGGCGGAGAGCGTAAAGGAAGCGGTCTTTGACGTTAAGGGCTTAGCCATTCATGTGGTAGTGATCGAGGCCTTTGGCAGAAATGCAGGCTGGATTACGGCTGCTTCGGCTCTGGCAAGGCAGGAGGCAGGCGATGGTCCGGATCTGATTCTGTTGCCGGAAAATGCCTTTGACGAGGAGGATTTTCTGGTAAGGGTCAAGGAGCTTTATGAAAGGAAGGGCGGCGTTGTTGTGGTTGCCAGCGAAGGACTGCGCTATGCCGATGGCACGCCGATTACTCCGCCGATTTTTCAAACCGGCAGATCAGTCTATTTTGGGGATGTCAGCTCTCATTTGGCTATGCTGATTACAAAGAAGCTGGGAATTAAGGCGAGATCAGAAAAGCCGGGCATTTTGGGCAGATCCTCCATGCTGCTTCGTTCAGAAATTGATATTCAGGAAGCAATTCTGGTGGGCAGAGAAGCGGTGAAGGCGGCAGTTGCAGGAGAAACCGGAAAAATGACCGGGATTCGCCGCGTGAGCAGCGAGCCATACCAGATGGAAAGCTTTTTAGTGCCGATTGAGGAGGTCATGCTGGAGGAGAAGAAAATGCCGCCTCATTACTATAGCCGCTATGATGTCGCACCGGAGTTTGTGGAATGGCTCAAGCCTTTGATGGGCGGAGAGCTGCCGAGAATGGTCAGCTTTCGCGAAAAGGATTAAAAGAGTATAAAAAGCGGAGCATAAAGTGCTTTTGCTTTTTCTGCGGGGAATTGGCAGAAAGGGTTAGTGTGCTTTCATGGCAAGGCCCAAGGGAGCTTAAAGGCAGAGCATAAAGTGTTTCCCGCGCTTTCTGCGGAAAACTAACGAGAAGGTTCAGTGTGCTTTTTATGAAGGCGTTTGCGAAAGTAGGTAGCCCGAAAGGGCAGAGAAATAAAATAACAGCTTTGAGAAAGAAATGCCAAAGAGGATAGATAAAAAATCATCCTTTTGAAAATTGAAATTTTGTGATAGGCTAACGAAAAGACAGCCGCTTTTTAAGCCCGCCTCAAAAGGAAGGCGTGAGGAAGGGCGGCGATTTATGAAGAAAGTAAAGACGGGCTATTTGTCCGCCGCTAATTGCTTTGATGATTAAAAAGCCCGTGCGGTCGACGGAAAAGGCAAAATGCAGACATGTGGCGCAGAGGCTTTGAAAAGTTAAAAATGAGAAAGCAGAATTGCAAAGCAGGGAGGTAAACCATGAGCTATTATCAGATCACGGCAGAGGAGCTGGGAAAGGATGCCAAGATTCCGATTCTGAAATTGGGGGATTCGGCTGAGGTATTTTATGAGCTGGCAAGGATTATGATCAGGGAAATAAGAAAGAATAATCAAGCCGGCAAAAAAACAGTTTTTATTTGTCCGGTCGGGCCGATCGGGCAATATCCGATCTTTATTCGTCTGGTCAATGAAGAAGGGCTTAGCTTGAAAAATGTCTGGTTCTTTAATATGGATGAATATTTAAACGAAGCCGGAGAATGGATTGATATGGAGGATAAGCTTTCCTTCCGCGGCTATATGGAGAAGCAGGTTTATTCAAAAATAGCGCCGGAGCTGGTGATGCCGCTGGAGCAAAGAGTATTTCCTGATCCGAAGGAGCCGGAAAGGATAGGCCAGCTGTTGAGCGAGTTGGGAGGGGTGGATATTTGTTTTGGCGGAATCGGTATCAATGGCCATCTGGCATTTAATGAAGCCAGCGATACCATGACGGCAGAGGAATTTGCCGCGTTGCCGACTCGACTGCTGGAAATTTCCAAGGAAACTAGAACTATCAATAGTGTGGGTGATAGGGGCGGAGCGATTGACGCGATGCCGAAGCTTTGCGTTACCATCGGAATGAAGGAAATCCTGTCGGCAAGGCGCTTAGTATTTGCTGTTTTTCGGGACTGGCATCGGTCGGTCATCCGGCAGGCGGCGTATGGCGAAGTTACAGCGCATTTTCCTGCCAGCTTGATGCAAAACCATCCCAACGCGATGATCCTAACCAATGAAAATGCTGCTAAACCGGCATTTTAAGATAGCTATGTAAATCCACAGACGCTTTCCGAGAAAGCGGAGAAGCGAAGAACAGACAAATCAGGAGGAATTATGCTCACATCATTAAAACCGTTATTGGAACCGGCAGTCAAGCACAGCTTTGCCTATGGAGCCTTTAATGTCAATTCGGAGGCGCAGGTCGAGGCCGCGATTCGGATGCATGAAATTTTTCGCAGTCCGGCGCTGCTACAGGGAGCAGAGCTGGCAAATGCCTTTATGGGAGGAAGAAAGGATTTTATGAATGGCACCTTGGAGGAAAAGAGGATCGGAATGAAAAATCTTGCCGACGCCGTGCGCAAATATGGCGAGGGCTCGCCGATACCAGTGGTGCTGCATTTGGATCATGGACAGACCTTCGAATCCTGTAAGGCAGCGATTGATGCTGGATATACCTCGGTCATGATTGATGGCAGCAGCAAGCCGATCGAGGAAAATATGGAGCTGACCAGAGAGGTGGTCAAATACGCCCATGCCAGAGGCGTTAGCGTAGAGGGCGAGCTTGGCATTTTGGCAGGCGAGGAGGATCATGTTTTTTCGGAAAATTCCACCTATACCCATCCCTTAGATGCGGTGCGCTTTGTCAAGGCGACAGGCGTAGACGCTTTGGCAATCAGCTACGGCACCTCGCACGGAGCGGTCAAGGGAAAGAATGTTAAGCTGCGCAAGGAAATCGCGATTGCCATCAATGAATGTCTGGCGCATGAGCGCCTGTTCTGCGGTCTAGTATCGCATGGCTCGTCCAATGTTCCGCCGGAGGTCGTCGAGGAAATCAATACGCTGGGCGGACAAATCGGAGAAAGTCACGGTATTCCGATTCCGCAGCTGAAGGAAGTGATTCAAATCGGCGGCATTTGCAAGATCAATGTTGATACCGATATTCGGCTGGCTACGACGCGCAATGTGCGGGAGCTGTTCCGCAGGCAGCCGGAGCTGCTTAAGGATTCGGCGCTGGCTGAAATCAAAGCCTTGCTGGCGAAAAATCCCGCAGGCTTTGATCCGAGAGGCTATTTGACGCCGATTATGGATACCGTTATGTATGGAAGGGTGCCGAACCCGCAAGTACAAAAGCTGATAGATGTTGTCAAGGACGCCGTTATGGAGGTAACTGGTAAGATGATCGTAGAATTTGGCAGCTATCATATGACGGAGCTGGTCAAGGTCAGGAACTTAGAGGAATTAAAGCACGAGTACGAAGCAAAATAAGAGCAGAGTGCAGGAAAATACATAGGAAAAGAAGCTTTTCGGCAAGCGCCGGTCAATGCGCAGAGCTTAGAGAAAGGAAAGCGCGAACGAGGTTCATCAAGGGCGGACAGTCAGCCGGGAGAATCCTCGGAAGTGCTTTTGCGGTTGGAAGCACCGCTGCAAAAAATATTTGCAGGCAGCAGCCGACGAGGTGGGAGCAATAGAGCGGGATGGAGCGCAGATTTTTTCGGCAGGCACCGGTTAAGAGAGCTTGAATCGGCGGCCAACGGTTAGTCTTTGCTAAGACAGGGACTTGACAGCAGAGAGGCTGATTGAGCTAAGCAGTAAGCAGTAGGGTGCGACGAAAATCGACAAAAGAAAGGCGGGTCACCAATGAAGCAGATTTATTTAAATTTAAAGCGCTTTGACGTGTCGGCGGCAAATGGCGGCGTCAATCGTCTGGCGCCGATGGAGATTTGGGCAAAGGAAATACTTTGCCGGACGCAGGAGCCTCTGGCAAAATATGACGGCAAAGCGGAGTTTACCATGTTTTTCCCGGAAGCGCATTTGCTTTTGGCAAGAGAGGTAAGCAACGGACGAATTCATTTAGGCTGCCAGGGCGTATTTCGGTCGGATGTTGAGATCGGCGGCAATTTTGGAGCATTTACAACCAATCTGCCGGCAACGGCGGCAAGAGAGCTGGGAGCGGACAGCGTTATGATTGGCCACAGCGAGGAGAGAAAGGACAAGCAGGAAATAATTCTGCTGGCAGGCGGTGATCCGGCGGCAGTCAACCGGCTGTTAAATATGGAGGTAAAGGCTGGGCTGAAGGCCGGCTTAAGAGTGCTTTACTGTATTGGAGAAAAGGCGGAGGAGCAGGAGAGATGGCAGGAGGTACTGCGCAGCCAACTTCAGGAGGGCTTGGCGGACGCAGACAAAAGCCGAATCACTCTTGCCTATGAGCCGATCTGGGCGATTGGGCCGGGGAAAACGCCTCCGGATAAGGATTATATTCAAAAAATCGCTCGTTTTGTCAAGGAGATTTCCAGCGGTATGAATATTGTTTATGGCGGCGGCTTGAAAAAAGAAAACGCCAAGATGCTGGCGGAGATTCCGGAGATTGACGGCGGCTTGATTGCCCTAACTCGGTTTGGTGAAAACTTCGGTTTTTATCCGGACGAATATTTGGAGATTATCGACACCTATTTTTAACGATTTGAAAGCCGACAAGGACAATAAGGAAAAGGATGCCGCAGGGAGCAGCGGAATTTTTGAAAATAAAAATCAGGAGGAAAAGAGAATGAGGCTGGAATTTGAATATGGGAAGGGAACAATGAGCGCTGAACTGCCGGAAACGACAGATGTTTTTATTCCGGGCGTGACTGTGCCGGATCCGCAATATATTCCGGAAGAAAAGCTGGAGGAGGAAACCTTAAAAAGCCTGCGCAATCCGATCGGGATGCCGCCATTGACAGAGCTGGCGAAGGCAGGGAGCAAATGCGTAATCGTATTTCCGGATAGAGTCAAGGGAGGAGAACAGGCGACCGCTCATCGTAAGGTTTCTATAAAGCTGATTTTGCAGGAGCTTTATTCGGTCGGCGTAAAAAAAGAGGATATCTTGTTGCTTTGCTCCAACGGTCTGCATCGTAAAAATACCAAAGAGGAAATTTTGGGCGTTTTGGGTAGAGAGCTGTTTGAGGAATTTTGGCACAGCGGTCAGATCAAGAATCATGACAGCGAGGACTATGAGCATTTGGTTGATTTGGGAACGACCAAGAGCGGCGATCCGGTGATCATGAATAAATATGTCTATGACGCCGATGTGGCGATTATGATTGGACATACCCAAGGCAATCCATACGGCGGCTACAGTGGCGGCTATAAGCATTCGGCAACAGGAATCACGCACTGGCGCAGCATTGCCAGCCACCATGTGCCGAGCGTCATGCATCGGCCAGACTTTACTCCGGTAAATGGCAAAAGCCTGATGCGCTCCAAATTCGATGAGATCAGTATGCATATGGAAGAAAAGATGGGGAAAAAATTCTTCTGCTGCGACGCGGTGCTGGATACCAAAAGCAGGCAAATTGCTATTTTTAGCGGCTATGCCAAGGAAATGCAGCCGCTTAGTTGGGAAGTAGCCGATAAGCGCACCTATGTGCATTGGGCGGAGAAAAAATATGATGTGCTGGTTTTTGGTATGCCGCAGTTTTTCCATTATGGCGAAGGCATGGGCACCAATCCGATCATGTTTATGCAGGCAATCTCCGCACAGGTGATTCGGCACAAGCGAGTTCTCAGCGATAAATGTGTTATCATTTGCTCCTCGCTGTGCAATGGTTATTTTCATGATGAGCTTTGGCCATACCTGCGCAAAATGTATGAAATGTTCCAGCATGATCAAATGAATGTGCTGCCGGATCTGGATCGCTATGGGGAATATTTTGCCATCGATGAAGAATTTATTCGGCAGTACCGTTACTGCAATGCATTTCACCCATTCCATGGTTTTTCCATGATCAGCTGCGCACATATCGCGGAAAAAAATGCGGCGGCGATTTATATTGTCGGCGCCCAAGAACCGGGCTACGCCAGAGGTATGGGCTGCAAAACCAGAGCAACCTTTGAGGAGGCCTTGGCGGATGCCCAAAAGATTGTCGGAGAAAATCCGAATATTCTGGCGCTGCCGCTGACCTTTAAAACCTCGGCAGTGCATCTGTGCATGAAAAACCAGCCGGATCATCACGCTGATAAGCCGTGTACCGGACATCCCTGCGGAATGTAGCCCTGACCGGCGGCGAAGAGGCGATTGCTTTTGATTAGAGCCTTAAAAAAGGAGGATAGCGAAGCTTTTGGCTGAGAATGGATATGTAAAAGGCTCTTGTGGACAAAGCTTGAAAAAAGGATTGCCCGTTTAAAGAGCTTGGGATAGACGGTGAAAAGGCTTGCTTTAAAAGGCGTATAGCCTTAACCAGCGAGGCTTTCCAAGAAAATTTCAATTAAATTGGAAGAGCGATTACCGGATGGGCTGCCGGTAATTGCCCTTGTTTTTGAGCTAGCTTGAAAAACCGCCAAAATTATGCTATGCTTTAAACATTAGGCAAAAATCGTTGGCGCGGCTTTATTAGCCGGCGTGCTTCGCGTATCGAAAAAGCTTGATTTTGCGGGGCTTTGCTATGATTTTATAGTTTTTTAGAAGATCAGCGGAAGGCTGTATCAGGCGGGAAAAAGGCTTTTTTAGAGAATTTACCTGTTATGGCATTAGGGAGGAATCATGGAGATTTTATTTTTTTTCGTAGCATTTTTGGCTTCAGTTATTGGGGCGATTTGCGGCATTGGCGGCGGAGTGATCATCAAGCCGACGCTGGATTCTTTTCATGTGATGAGCGTGGCGACAATCAGCTTTTTATCCGGCTGCACGGTATTGGCGATGTCCGCCTATTCCGTGATAAAGGCCAAGCTCGCCGGAGATTCACCGGTGGAGGCTAAAACGGGAATTCCCTTGGCGGTCGGCGGGGCAATCGGGGGAATTTTGGGCAAAGAATTATTTGATATGATTGCAGCGGCGCTGGAAAATAAAGAAAGAATAGGAATGATTCAGGCAAGCTGCTTACTGCTTATCACCTTGGGCACCTTGCTGTATACTATTTTTAAGGATAAAATTCGGACAAAGCAGGTCAAAGGCCCCTTGGTAAGCGGTGGTATCGGCCTGCTGCTGGGAATGACCTCCGCCTTTTTGGGAATCGGCGGCGGCCCGATCAATTTGGTCGTCTTGTTTTACTTTTTTTCCATGCCGACTAAGGCGGCCGCGGCAAATTCGCTGTATATTATTTTCTTTTCGCAGCTGGCCAGTTTATTGCGCGTGCTGCTAAGCGCAGCAATACCGCCGGTTCCTCCGCTGCTGCTTTTGATTACAGTATCGGGCGGAATCGGCGGCGGTATTGTTGGCAGACTGATCAATCGCCGGATTGACAATGGGCTGGTTGAAAAATTATTTATCGGCTTGATGCTCGTGCTTTTGGGAATCAATGCCTACAACATTTGGCGCTTTTGGTAGAGCTATCGAGCCACGCTTACTCTGGAGGCAATGTCCTCTGCCTCTTTGGCAGCCGGTTCCTGTAGGATGTTGCCGAAAACCATCTGCGCCAGCAGAACATAATTTTCGTCAAAGTCTAACAGTTCTCTTGCCTTTTCGTCGATGATCGGATTGAAATGTTGCAGACTGGCTCCCAGTCCTAATTCCTTTAGCGCTGTCCAGATATTGATTTGCAGCATGCCATTTGCCTGAAGCGCCCAAGGCTCAAAATTATGGGCGTAAATCGGATATTGCGCTTGCAGGCGCTGTAGGGTTTTTTTGTCATAAAGGAAAAGAATCGTACCAGCTCCTGCCTTAAAGCGATCGGTTTTGGCCTTATCTACGTTGCCGCCAAAAGCATCGTAAACGGCGTCCCACAGCTGTTTATGCTTATCGCCTAGGGCAAGAACAACTCTTTGAGATTTCATGTTAAAGGCGTCGGGTACAAGCTCGGTGACCTGCTCGACCATTCGGATGATTTCTTCTTCGGCAATGCTCAATTTGTCGTCTAATGCGTAGTAGCTTCTTCTGCTCTTTAATGCTTCTATTATTTTCATAGGATTCTCCTTATCATAATGAGGTGAGATTACATTTTTTGATTTATGGTTTATTGTATTGGGGGGCGGATAGCTTTTTCAGCAGTGCTGTCAGAGCTGTCAGCTCCTCCGGCGATAAATCGCCGAAAAGCTCGATGATTTTTGTTTCGTTTTCCGGATATGCCGCGGCAATCCGGCTTCTTCCTTTTTCAGTAAGACTTAAGATGATTCTGCGCCGATCCTGCGGATCTGAATTTCTGGTGAGAAGTCCATCGCTTTCCAGATTTTTGATGATTACCGGAATCGTGCCGGAAGTGCTGAGGATTTTTTCCTGAACCTGCTGGACGCAAAGGTTGCCCTTATGGTAGAGCGCCTCCAATACGGCAAATTGTCCTGTGGTCAAATCATGCCTTTGATGGATTTTACCAAGCTCCCGATGAAAACGGTTGATCGTGCGACTTAAGCCGATGAAGGCTTTCAGTTCGTTTTTGGCCATGAATTTTCTCCTGTCTGATGGCGGTAACCAAGTAATGCGCATTAGGCGGCTGCCGATAGCCAGCAACCTGTAAAAGCATATTAACACTAATTAGAGATAAATGTCAAGCCTCTTGCCAAGGAGTTTTCGTTAATTTTTTTGCATTTATGGGAGGGGCGACTGCTTTAGGGAGGGCTTCAGCAAATAATTTCGCCCTGTGCGTTTAGCAGCCGGCTGGCTTATTTTGGGGTTTTGAGCCTGAAAAAGTTGTAAAATAAAGTGTCAGTATTTCAAATAAAAATTTAGTTGTGGGAAAAAGAATCCAGCAAAGATGGATTCTTTTTCCCACAAAATAAAAGATATATAATACGTTTTTTGTGTTATATTGTTAATCTCGACAAAAACAAAGAACCCAAAAGGAAGTATTGTGTATCAAATGAATTATGCCACAAAAAGAACAAAAGGCAAACATTTAACGGAAGTAGAACGGGGAAAAGGTAAATTGCAATAGTAAATGTCATACATAAATCAAAATTTTTAAGACGTCAATAGAAGCTCTTGATAATATTCTTTAGCCGTTCTTCCCTGAAACATTTCACGTGGATAATTGTTCATCCATTCTTCTAATTGCCGAATTCGCTTTT
>JBGZBY010000113.1:0-7442 GCA_041844915.1 Eubacteriales bacterium | reverse complement strand
TTATTTTATTTTTATATTTTGATTATTTTTATGAGTAATTATACATGATGTTCCATAAAATTATTGATGAATCCTATTTGCCCTGAAATTTCCTAATCCCACAAGCTATGCAGCCAAAAGACGCCGTAGTTTTTTCGCATAAAAAAAATGCCTTCGGAATCCCTCGGACATTTTTTATCGCCTATCATTTTTTGCTTACTGAACCTCAATTACAGCCTTATTTTTATATGTGCCGCAATTTTTGCAGGCTCTGTGCGCCAATACCGGCTCTCCGCATTTGCTGCAAACCGACAAATTAGGCACGGCCATTTTCCAATTGGCGCGTCTTTTATCTCTTCTTGCGCTCGATACTTTTCCCTTTGGTACTGCCATGACTACACCTCCTTAAAATTATTCTCAAACAATTCCTTCAGTCCGGCAAAACGAATATCCGCCGCTTCCGCGCGCTGACATCCGCAAGCATTCTCATTCTTATTTTTTCCACAATTCATGCATATTCCCAAGCATTCTTCCCTGCACAAAATCTTTTGTGGAAAATTCAAAATCGCTTCCTCTCGAATCAACTCGTCCAGATCCAAGCTATGGCCGTCCTCGGCTAGGAGAATATCGCGATTAAAATCCAGCTCCATCGCTTTATCCACCTCTGACATACAGCGGTCGCAAATTAATTTCCAGCCAAAATGAAGCCTTCCCTGTAGGAATATTTCCTGCTCATTTGTCTTGTGAAAATCCAGCTCCGCCCGAATCGGCTCCGCAGTCATTTCATAGCTGCCTCCCGCTACCTCGATCACTCTGGGGGGAAGCGTTTCCTCCAGTCGAACATCATCCCGCTCATAAAACAATTCCTCTAAATTAATCTTCATCGAATCGCTCCTTAGCTGACTGAATACATCACAAGCTATTATACCGACTCCTTGTTTCTTTGTCAAGCGAAAATTTCAGCCGTTTGATATGGTAGTCAAATTTTCACAACATTTCCATAAACTCCCCGCTCTTCCTGCCGCCCTTATCAAAATCGCCAAATATCCCCTCTGACAACGCCGCTGCTTTTTTAGAATACAAGGGCTGCTTTCTCGAAAAATCCCAAAAAGGGAATCCCCTTCTCTCTTTGTATTCTTAGGAATCGCAGGGATTTTCCTGTTCATATGCTATGATATCTTCTACCTTGCAGTCCAATATTGAACACAAATCGTTTATGGTCGTGGTTGTAATCGGCAGATTTTTTCGTAGCCGGTCAATGGTCGAGGAGCTAAGCGATTTTTGCTGAATTAACCAATAGGTGCTGATGTTTTTTCTTTTTATCAGCTCCCAAAACGGCTCGTATGTTATCACTGCGCTGCACCTCATTTCTCAAACTAATTTGATTATAAGGTATTAAGGTTTTAAAGAACATAGTCGATATAATGGCTATATAGTTATATATTTGATTTGTTCTCTATATTTTATGATCTCCTGCTTCTTCAAATGTATTGCTCTATTCTACCGCTGATTGGTATCAGAGGTTCTCTTATTGATATCGTTTGACTGAAGAAAGGAATCACATTATGCCCGATTCTTCTGAAAATCTTAAAAACGCAAGAGAAAAATCGTTCTTTTCCTTTTTTTCCGTATTATCCGCAAAAGAATCCGTCAATAAAATTTCCGAGGAAGAAACTGAAGTGGTTTTTTTTATCTTGGACTTTGAATTTGCTTTATTGCCAACTATCCCCTTTTCTCCCTCTCTGCTGATGGAGCTGGCCATTACCATAGATAATGTCGCTTATCTGCCCTCTCATTTTACTTTTAAAAATCTGCCAGCGTCCTCTGCCTCCGGCGCCAAAGTCCTGACCGGTTCCCTTTGGTATAAAATTCCTCGGGGATGGTCGGAATTTCACTTTGCTTCTCCGTCCACACGAAAAAAATAGAATAAAAGTTATTATTTTTGATAGAATTCTTCTATTTTATTCCTATTTTATATGCTATAATAAAAATATAGTTACCACCAGCATATGCACTGTATAAAAGGAGGAAATCTATGTATCAGGCTAATGAAAATCGTTATGAAGCTATGCCCTACAATCGCTGCGGCAGCAGCGGCCTAAAGCTGTCTGCTCTTGCTTTGGGGCTTTGGCAAAATTTCGGTCATGAGAGCAATATCGCTCAAATGGAGCAGATTTGCTACACGGCCTTTGACCACGGTATCACCTACTTTGATTTGGCAAACAACTACGGTTATCCCTATAATGGCACTGCCGAATTAAATTTCGGAACAATTCTAAAAAAGGGGCTCGGACAATATCGAAACGAACTTTGTATCGCCACCAAAGCAGGCTATGATATGTGGCCCGGCCCCTACGGAACCAAAAACGGCACGAGAAAATATCTGATCACCTCTCTGGAGGACAGCTTGACCCGAATGGGTCTAGACTATGTCGATATCTTCTATCATCATGTTTTTGATCCGGAAACTCCGCTGGAAGAAACCGCTTTGGCTCTCGATCACATCGTCCGTCAGGGAAAAGCACTGTATGTAGGTATTTCCAACTACAATCAGGAGCAAACCAAAAAAATCACCAAATTTTTTAAAGAATTAAAAACTCCTTTCATCGTCAATCAGCCTTCCTACTCTATTTTAAACCGCTGGATTGAGGACGACGGTCTAAAGGATTACGCTCAGCAAAACGGCATCGGTCTGGCTGTCTATTCTCCGCTTTCGCAGGGGCTTTTGACCAGTCGCTATCTGGACGGCGTGCCGGAGGATTCCCGCTATTACAAAGCCAATACCGGCTTAAAGAGGGAATTGACGCAGGAAATGAAGATTCGTTTGATCGAGCTTAATTTCTTGGCCCAAAAGCGCGGACAAACCCTGTCACAAATGTCTATCGCTTGGCTGCTTAAGGACAAGGCAATTACCTCCGTCATTATCGGCGCCAGCCGGCCGGAGCAGGTTGTCGAGAATGTAAAAGCACTGGAAAAACTGGATTTCACAGCACAGGAGCTAAAGGAAATCTATACGCTGGCAACGCAAAAAATATAAGTCCGTCTAAAAAAATCTCTTAAATTAAATTAAAAAGCAGTTTTCAGCACGTTATTTGCTTTTACGTCTGAAGCTGCTTTTTCTATTTCATTTTTTGCGCTTTTTCTGCTACTATTTTGCTTTTTACCTCCGCCTTTCTCCAAAAGCAGCCACGCCAATCATTTCTTCAATTTTCCATGATAATCTGAAAAACAAAGACCATTCTTATGCGCTTAGAAAAACTGAGCTTATAAGAATGGTCCTTTCTACTATTTTATACGGATAAAGCATCTGCTGCTTTGAGATTCTCCGCCTTGGGAAGCATTCCTCTTTCTTAAGAAATCCTTTATTTAGAAAAACCTTTTCGATTCAGAAAATTTCCTCTATTAGAAAAAGCCTCTCAATTCAGAAAGTCCCCTTTCTCCCGAAAAATCCTTATCCTCCATCGTTTAGAATTGGCTATATTTAAATACGATCGTTGCCAGCGGCGAAACCTTCAAGCCAATGGAATACTCTCTGCCGTCATAGGGAATCATTTCACTATGCAGCGGCTTTTCATTGCATATTCCGCTGCCGCCGTATTTAAGGTCGTCACTGTTTAAAATCTCAGTGTACACGCCCTCATACGGGACACCGATTCGGTGAAGCGTTTTGGGCACCGGCGTAAAGTTGCTGACCACCACGATACAGTCATTGGGATTGTCCGCCTTCCGCACAAAGGAAACAATACTCTCATCGGCGCTTTGGCAATTAATCCATTCAAAGCCCAAATAATTATAATCCATCTGCCACAGCGCCGGCTCCTTCCGGTAAAGAGCATTCAGATCTCGAACATAGTCCTTTAGCTGACGATGCTTGTCATAATCCAGCAGGTGCCAGTCAAGGCTCTTATCCTCCCGCCATTCATCAAACTGTCCAAATTCACCGCCCATAAACAGCAGCTTCTTGCCGGGATGCCCGTACATAAAACCGTAAGCGCAACGAAGATTGGCAAATTTCTGCCAGTAATCGCCCGGCATCTTCCCAATCATCGAGCCCTTGCCATGGACAACCTCATCATGACTGAGCACCAGCACAAAATTTTCCGTATAGGCATAGATCATGCTAAAGGTCAAATCACGATGGTGATATTTGCGATGAATCGGCTCCTTCTCAATATAGCGCAGAAAATCGTTCATCCAGCCCATATTCCATTTAAAGCCAAAGCCCAGTCCGCCCAAATTGGTCGGCCGAGAAACGCCGTGCCAAGAGGTCGATTCCTCGGCAATCATCATAACCTGCGGATTTCTCTGATATACGATGGAATTCAAATGCTTAAAGAATTCAATGGCGTCTAAATTCTCCTTGCCCCCATGCGGATTGGGAATCCACTCGCCGCTTTCCTTGCCATAGTCTAAATAAAGCATTGAGGCGACGGCGTCTACCCGCAGTCCATCCACATGATATTTTTCAATCCAGTAAAGAGCATTGGCGATTAGGAAGTTTTTGACCTCATTGCGCCCATAATTATAGATTAAAGTGCCCCAGTGTGGATGCTCACCCTGCCGACTGTCGGCATGCTCATAAAGCGCCGTTCCGTCAAATTGGATTAAGCCATGCGCATCCTTGGGGAAATGCGCCGGCACCCAGTCCAAAATAACGCCAATTTCGTTCTGATGCAGGTAATCGACAAAATACATAAAATCCTCCGGCGTTCCAAAGCGAGAGGTCGGCGCATAATAGCCTGTTACCTGATAGCCCCACGAAGCGTCTAGCGGATGCTCAGTAATTGGCATCAGCTCCACATGCGTATAATTCATTTCCTTTATATAGGCAGTTAATTCTTCGGCAATTTGCCGATAATTCATAAATCCCTCCTCCGAGCGCCGCCATGAGCCCAAATGCAGCTCGTAAATCGCCAGCGGAGAATTCAAAACATCCTTCTTTTCCTTTTTCCCCTGCCAGCTCTCGTCATTCCATTGATAGCGGTTAATATCAAAGGTAATCGACGCTGTTTCCGGCCTTTTTTCAGCATAAAATCCGTAGGGGTCGTATTTTTCAAAAACAAAGCCCTCTCTTGTCCGCACCTCATATTTGTAGTGCTCCAGCTCTCCGATTCCCGGAATAAAAAGCTCAAAAATTCCGCAGTCCGGCAATCTTCTCATGGGAAAAATCCGCCCGTCCCAGCCGCAAAAATCACCAACCACTGAAACCCGCTCGGCATTGGGCGCCCATACTGCAAACAAAGTGCCCTTAACGCCCTCCGTTTCAAGAATATGCGCTCCCAGCTTTTCATAGATTTGATAGTGATTGCCTTGGGCAAACAGATACTTATCCAAATCGCTGATTACAGGAGCAAAGCAATAAGCGTCCTCTCGCACCCAGCAGTTGCCCTGCTTATCGGTATAATGCAGCTCGTAGCAAATTTTCTCGGCAAGCTCCAGAGTAAAAAAGCCGGTATCCCTAACCTTTTCCATTTCCATGGCCTTGCCGGTATCCTTGTCAACCACCGAAACACTTTTGGCATAGGGCTGATAGACATTGATGTAGTACCTATCCTCCCAAGGGTGAATGCCCAAAATATGATGAGGATCGGAATGTCTGGCTCCGGTTATTTCATTCATTTCATCAATATTAATATACTCTTTCATAAATACATCCTCCCTGCTGCTTCTGCGCGCGGCCGATCTTTACCTTAGAAAATGCTCTTTCAGGAAAAAAGCAAAATCCACTTTTCTCCTCGTGCTTCTTACAAGCTTTATTATAGCATAAGAATGAAAAAAAGTCTTGTCTTTTGATAATTTTTTGTTATTGTCAACTAAATTTGATGCCCAGTTCTGAATTAATCATATGCTTCCATCCGCTGGCAAGGGCTTTTGTACTTCATTCAGCTGCACATATAATTGTTTCTTTTCAATATCTTATTTAAGATAATTGCAGGGATAAATCTCATCCCAAATATCTATCCCATTTTTATACATTTCCTCAATTAACTCTCGATACATTTCTACAATCTCTGGTAAATCATCTAGCCTTGCCAGCCTAAAATCCATTCCTTGAAATTTTAAACAGTTAAATACGGCGGCAGCGGAATATGCAATGAAAAACCGCTGCAAAGTGATAAGAAAATTTAAAAAAAGCCTATACATTTCCATGCATAGGCTAAGTAGCGATGAGAGGACTTGAACCTCCGACACTGCGGGTATGAACCGCATGCTCTAGCCAGCTGAGCTACATCGCCATATTTAATTCATTGACTCTCCGACATCATAAAGGCTCTAAGCACATGCTCTTTATTCTGCCATCAAATCTTTGCCTAACGGCCGAGAAACTGCAATCCCTGCATTTCTTTTTGATGGGCGCTACAGGGCTCGAACCTGTGACCCCCTGCTTGTAAGGCAGGTGCTCTCCCAGCTGAGCTAAGCGCCCCCATATATTCTCTGGGAATATCTTATCTTAAAACAGAATCGTAACTATCCTGTCATAAACGACCCAAAGGGGACTCGAACCCCTGACCTCCGCCGTGACAGGGCGGCGTTCTAACCGACTGAACCATTGGGCCAAGAAAATACTAACAGGGGTAGTAGGACTCGAACCCACGACATCCGGTTTTGGAGACCGACGTTCTACCAACTGAACTATACCCCTCCATTTTGCAGCAGGGAGAAGATAATTCGCTACCGACTATCGCCAATCGGCTTTTTCATAATCCATCGAAAAATCTTTCCTGACAAAACACATTTAACAAATCAATCTTACACCAAAATCTATTCAAATGCAAGTGTTTTTTGTAGGGAAATACTATTTTTATGCTTTTTCCAAAAGCAACCTGCTCCATCGGTAAAATTAAAATCTGATTCTTACAGCCTTGCTCAGTCACAAAAAGCTGAAAGGAACTTTTCCAGTTCCCTTGCCGCCCTCTATAACCTCGAACCAGTTTCACATAACCGAATCTTTTAAATCCGATCTGATAAACTTAAATAAGAAAAACTGATGATTGACCTGTCTTTGCTATGCAAAGGAAAAGTCAGAGCGCATTCTATTTCATTCCACGCTTTATGCCTCATACAAATCGCTGAATAACTCTCCGCAGTCTTGCTTAGCAGCAAAACGCTGATTTTCTCCCACGATTTTATGCTTCGCATAAAACGCTGGTGCTTTCGCGATTTTGCCTGCGGCAAAACGCTGGTATTCTCGCGATTTTATGCTTCGCATAAAACGCTGGACATACACAATCTTGATTCTCAGGAAAGTCAAAGGACTTTCTAAGTTCAAGGCCTCGACCGATTAGTACTTCTCAGCTGAGTGCATTACTGCACTTACACCCGAAGCCTATCAACCCGGTAGTCTTCCGGGGGTCTTACTTCTTTCGAATGGGATATCTTATCTTGAGGGGGGCTTCACGCTTAGATGCCTTCAGCGTTTATCCCGGCCCAACTTGGCTACTCTGCTATGCTCTTGGTAAAAC
>JBGZBY010000112.1:0-7698 GCA_041844915.1 Eubacteriales bacterium | reverse complement strand
GTCATTACACCGGATAAAAATATTGAAAATCCAGAAGAGTGGCTACATAAAGAAGAAGGTTTGCAGCCAAATACCGCGTATATGTTTATTCTCTATCCGTATCGAGCAGTATCAGACGGAACGGAAATATATGCTCACTTCCCGACGCCGATTTTGGTATCGACTAAGCCTGAACCTGATGTAGTAGAGCCAGATCCGACAGTGCCTAAGCTGTTCGTGGTCAGTGCCAGCGATACAGCAATTCGGGTAGCATGGACATATAATAAAGATTTTACTTACAAGGTAAAATACCGACCAACACTGGACGATAAAAAAGAAGTTGAAGTTCCGGTAGTAGTATCAGAAGATCCTAAAGACGAGCATTATGTCAAAAGTGGAGATTTCTTTTTCCTAGATGTGGAAGGTTTATTCCCAGATACTAGCTATAATTTTTATATTCAGGCAATCAACACCAAAACACAGAAAGAGTCCGATTGGTCCAATGCAGTGATTGGACGAACAACTCCAATCTTACCGCCGCCGGCGCCTCCGGGATTTGGTATTGCTTCGCAGCAGGATATGCTGAAATACAATTATGAAAGACCGATCAGCAAGGATTATTTTGCTGTGCAGTGGGTCAAGTTAAATGAAGATAATGAAGACAGTGCCCAAAATAAGCAGTTGAGCAAAGTATATCATTATATTCTGGAAATAGCCGATAATGAGAGCTTTATTGATCCGATCATAGTCAATACATCTGCGAAAGCTGTGAATAAGATCGAGATTTTGGAAAAAACTCTGGTTAAAATCAACGGGCTGGTGCCGGGCAGGACATATTTTGCCAGAGCCAAAACCAGATTGACGGTGAGCAGCGGCGATAAGAAGCTGGTGGTGGACTCGCTGGAGTACACCAATGTAGTTAAAATTACGACTGGCTATGATGACAGTGAATATGACGGCAAAAAAGATCCAAATTTAGAGATATTGCCAGAGAAAGATTATGAATTGATTTATAATGAAAGAGAGAAAAGCTTGACCTTCCGCTTTCGATATGACCAAAAGGATAAGGACGGAAAAGCAGATAATCGAGTAGATCAAAGGCTAATCAATGAATTGATTCAAAAGGGAATCTATACTTATGTTGCAGATTTGTCCAAGTTTAAAAATAAAGAAGTTAAGCTTCGGCGGCTGCAAATTCCATATCCGGTATATGAAGCCTTTTTGAAGCACAAGGTGGATTTGAAGTTGCTGGCAAACGAGGCGGATCTGATTCTCCCGATGGCTGCTGTAAAGCAGGAGGTGGATCGCCAGAAGCACAGCTTTGGCGCAAAACCAATGATTCAGCTGGAGCTTGGCCAAACGGATAAAACACCGATAAAGGCCACTCAGACCAATCTTCGGTCAATTACTCCGGCTCAACTGCTTAGTGTGGCAGTTGAATCAGATAAGCTAAAGACAAAGCTGAGCTATTTGGATGTTCCTGTTGAGATCGGGCTTAAGCCTGTTGACCGGACGGAGGTGTATGATAAAACTCCGATCGCCTATCTTCTCAATGCGGAGAAAGAGGAAAAGACGATGGTCGGCAGCTATGATAAGGCGGCAAATACCTATCGCTTTAATACGATGGACATTGGCAGCTATGGTCTTTATTCGGCGGTAAACGCGCTGATCGGTCAGCCGGTGCTGCCGCAGGCGACACACTGGTCGGAGAGCTATCGCCGCAAGGTGGCGGCGCATATGGCGCTGAGAAATTTGGGAGTCTATGATCCGAATCGAGCGATTAGCGCTCAGGCATTTTACAACGGGATTTTTGCTGGAGTGAGCAAAGGCGCTGAAATTGACTTTGCCGCAGATATTTCCGGTGACAAAAAGCGAACCTTGACAGGCAGTGGTTTGATGGCGGCGTCAGTAAATTTGGACGGTACCGTTAGCCGGATAGAAGCATTTTCAGCCTTTGTCAAGGCCTATGAAATGCTTCAAGATACAAAGCTTTCCTATGACAAGAGCAGGACGGCAGGAATTGCTGCTGCGCAGGGTATCAGTAGCGAGCAGGCGGCCGTGCTTTTAAAGGCAGAGGCGGCGGGATTATTGTCGAATATTTATCAAGCTGCGCCAAACAGGGCAATCAGCTATGGAGAATATTTCACCTTGTTTAGCAAAGTCAAGGGCTGGTAAAACTAAGGGGCTTTGGAGTCAAAAAATTCAAGTCCGTAAGGGGAACGGCTATTTCTTTCGGAAAGAGGCTTTGAAGGAAAACCGATCAAGAGGACAGAGTTTTATCCGAAGCTCCTTATTGCTTTCGGCAAGGGCATTGGCTTAAGACTGCAAGGTGTAGTTTGCATGCATAGGTCTAGGATTGTGCGGGATATGGTAGCGGAGAAAAGCCGCAGAAGGGAGAAAAAATGCGAAAAATAGGCTGTATCGCTGTTATGATATGCCTTCTTTTGGGGGCGCTTTTTGCCGGGAAAGCGGAGGCGGCGAGTAATTATGTGATTGGCCGGATCGACTGGCTATCGGCTGACAGCGCGCTGGTCAGACTGCAATGGAAGGAGCCGAGCAGCGAAACGCTGAGGATTACAAGCTGGCAGGCGGATAGCGGCGGGAAATTGAAGATTTATTATCAAATTGGCGGCGAGACCGGCTATGACAGTCGGGAAATCAGGGTAGAGGGAAATAAATTTCCTTGCCGGGTGGAGCTGCTTTATTCGGCATCCGGACAGACGGAAAAGCCGGTGTTTACGGATATGACCGGTATCAAGGAGAAAGATGATGCGATTCTAAACCTTTATTATCAAGGCATTCTTGGTGGATATCCCGATGGCAGCTTTGCGCCGGAGAAGGGAATCAGCCGAGCAGAATTTGCTAAGATCCTATGCGAGACTCTTAAGCTTGCACCCAAACAGGAGGGAGTAAGCGCCATTTTTCAGGATATAGGGAGCAGCTGGGCAAAGGGCTATATTTTGGCGCTGGCAGAGAAAAAACTAATCAATGGTAAGGCGGAGGGGATTTTTGATCCAAATGGCAGCGTTACCTTGGGTGAGGTGCTGGCGCTGCTGGATCGCAGCTTTTATCTCTACCGTCAGCCGCAGAGCTTGACAGAAGCGCTGCCGCAGCATTGGAGCAATTCGGCGTATTTGACGATGAAGGCGCAGGGCGTGGTGAAGCCGGAGGATGATATCCATGCGGCATATGCTCCAAATCGGCAGGCAGTTAGAGCGGAGGTCGCGCTATTTATTTCTCGAATCCTGGAGCAAAGACATGACAGTCGTTGACGGGCGCGCGTCTGGCGGAGGAATGATGAGAGTGGAAAAATAGCTGAAAAACAGGAGAGTCATGAGCAGAACAATTAACAAAAAAAGCTTTACAACCAAAAGAGAGGTAGTACAAAAATGAAACAAAAAAAAGGAAGCTATTTACTGGGAATATTAGGAGCATTTTTAGGCATGCTGCTGGCGATGGTGCCGTTTGTCATTGTATATTTTTTAGGCTATATTATATTCTGGCTGTCGTTTTTATTTGTTGTTTTGACGGCTGCGGGCTATGATAAGCTAAATGGCAGACAGGGCTGGGGGAAAATACCGGTTGTGCTTCTTTTTAGTACGCTTGGTTTGGTTCTGGGTATTTTTTCAGAGGATATCTGGTTTCTGGCAACCGAATATGTAAATGATTATTACGGCTTGAAATATTGGGAGATTCCGGCGGTTATCTGGGATATATTGAAGGAGGATGCGGAATACCGCCGTGGAAGACTGGTGGATTTGGCGCTAAGCTTTGGTGTTATGATGATAGGAATGGTTTCGATGATTGTTCACATGGTTCGCGGGATTAAGGCAGCAAAAAATTTGGAGGTGCATAATCAGTATGCGGGCTATCAGGGCTATGACTCCGTTCAGGCAGGACAGCAGGGACAGAGCGGCTATGGTGCAGGCTCCTTTGCACAGCAGGGAAGCGAATATGCAGGCTATAATCCGAATCAGGCGGGACAGCAGGGACAGAGCGGCTATGGTGCAGGTTCCTTTGCGCAGCAGGGTGCTGAATATAGCAGCGTAGAGCAGGGCTATTCGGAGGAGGCCACGAATTACTCCACGTCGCAGGAGGAAAGCTATTACCGTGAGGAAGAGGTCAGAAGGCCGGAAGAATAGGGCTTATATAAGAAAAGAGCGGGTTCTGTTAAAAATCGCGTGAGGATTAAAAAAGTTCTTGAAGTTTGGGAAGCCCAGAGCAGGAACTTTTTTTGATTCCCTCTTATATATCTAGGTCATCTATGATATAATAATACATAGCATCATGGATTATGACATAAAACTCAAGCAAAATGTGTTGTGTCGGCTAATTGGGCGTATTGCTAAAGGAAAAGGAGCTATTGTCGTTGGCGTTGGACAGGTACAAGGTTTTAGTGGAAATTTTGATGTTGGTAAAAACGCCGAGAGAGCGACTTTCATTTATAAATAATGGGAAGACCACAGAACAGGTAAAAGAAAAGCAAAAGCAGCTAAACCTAAAAAGGCTCTGGAATACTTAGTAAATATAGGACTATGAGAAAGGAATTGTGATAATCTGTTTTTTATTATCACGCAGGAGAAATATGTTAAATTTTTTTAAAAAGGAAAAGAAATATAAAGAAATCAGTGTTAATGAGTTAGATGAATTAATCGGCAAAATAGAATTAATAGATATTCGCGAAGCTAACGAATATGAAGAAATGAGCATAAAAACAGCAAGGAACATTCCGATGCTGGTATTGCTGCAAGATCCGGATAAATTTTTGAGCAGGGAAAAGACTTATTACATTGTTTGTCTTACTGGAAAGAAAAGCGAAGCCACAGTAGAGGCATTAGTACAAAAAGGTTTTTCGGTGGTTAATGTTAAAGATGGAGTGAGCAACTATCAAGGGGTTAATAAGAAGTAGGAAGGGAAAGGCGGAATGGAATCAATCAATTTAACAATTGGGAAAATAAAAAATATTGCATTGATTGCTCATGACGGCAAAAAGGATGAAATGGTGGCTTGGTGTAAGAAAAATAAGGCCATTTTGCAAAAGCATTTTTTATGCGGTACGGGAACGACGGCCAGACTGATCACCGAGGAGGCCGACCTTCCGGTAAAAGCGTATAACAGTGGACCGCTGGGAGGCGATCAGCAAATCGGAGCGAAAATTGTCGAGGGCAGGATTGATTTTATTGTGTTTTTCTCCGATCCGCTGGAGGCGCAGCCGCATGATCCCGATGTCAAAGCGCTTTTGCGCATCGCTCAGGTCTACGACATTCCGATGGCGAATAATAAGGCGACGGCGGATTTTATGATTCATTCTCCGCTTATGGAAAGCGAATATGAAAGACAGGTTATGAATTTCGAGGCCAATATGAAAGAGCGAGTAGAGAGATGGCGGCGGGGGTAGGCGCTTGCTGTTTTTACAAGAAATTCGGAAGGAAATAAATCGGATGAAGCAGAAAAATATGTCAGAAGGGAAGCGGCTTGGAGGCTGTCATGAATAGAATTGTTATCGTAGGAGTTGCCGGTGGCTCGGCTTCTGGTAAAACAACGGTGGTAAGGGAAATTATCAAAAGATTTGGAGATAAGGTTGAGGTTTTAAACCACGACGATTATTATAATGATCAGGCACAGCTGTCAATGGAGGAAAGATATCGGCAAAACTATGATCATCCCGATGCCTATGAAACCGAAAGACTGGTAGAGGATGTGCGTAAATTAAAAAACGGGCAGGCGATTTATCGGCCGAGCTATGATTACACCAGATATACCAGAGCGGAGCAGGAGGTTTTGGTTACGCCCAAGCAGGTCATTATTGTGGAGGGGATTTTAGCCTTGGAAAACAAAGAATTGCGTAGGCTTATGGATATTAAAATCTATGTGGATACTGATTCTGATGAGAGATTGATGCGGCGCTTGACTAGGGATACCGTGGAGCGCGGTAGGACGGTGGATTCGGTTTTGGCGCAATATCGCAAAACTGTCAAGCCGATGCATGAGCAGTATGTGGAGCCTTCTAAAAAATATGCCGATATCATTTTGCCCAGAGGAGGCGAAAATAAGACCGGCATTGAGATTATTTTGCAGCATTTAAACGGTTATATCCAGCCGGAGTAGGATGGAGGATGGAGAAAATAGAGCGGAGAAAAAATCAGCATTTACAATATGCCCTAGAGTTCCACAGCGAGCAGAATCCGGATTGGGAAGGAATTGATTTGCCGCTTTGTTCCTTTCCGGAGCTGGATATCAAAGAAATTGAGCTGACAACACAGGTGATGGGCTTTTCCTTGAGATATCCTTTTTATATCAATGCTATGACTGGCGGGAGCGAGCAGGCGGAGGAATGGAATCGAAGTCTGGCAATTCTGGCCAGAGAATGCGATCTGATGCTGGCCATGGGCTCCTATAGTATTGCGCTGCAAAAAAACGAGGCAAAAAGCTCCTTTGCGGTAATTCGCCGGGAAGCGCCGAATATTTGCCTAGGAGTAAATCTTGGAGCGGATAAGACGGTCAGTCAGGCGCAAAGGGCGGTAGAGGAGAGCGAAGCAGATTTTTTGCAAATTCATGTCAATCCCTTGCAGGAGCTTATTATGTTGGAGGGAGAGAGAAGCTTTTGCGGTTGGCTGAAGAACATTGAGGAAATGGTCAGACGGGTAAAAGTTCCGGTTATGGTCAAGCAGGTCGGCTTCGGCATGAGCCGAGCCGATATCGAAAGGCTGGCACAGATTGGCGTTCGGACGATAGATATCAGCGGTAGCGGCGGCACGGATTTTGCCAAAATAGAAAATGCCAGACGGCAGAAGCCGTATTTGGCGCTTGGCAATTTGGGCATTTCAACGCCGGATTCGCTGCGAAGCAGCCGGCCCTTTCAGCAGAGCCTTGAAATTTTAGCGTCCGGTGGAATAAAAAATGCCTTGCATATTGCAAAGGCGCTTTCGCTGGGAGCAAAGGCAGCGGGGATTGCCGGACAGATATTGTATCTCCTGAAAAAAGAAGGACTTGAGCAAACGATTGCCGAGCTGGAGCATTGGAAGCAGGAGTTGACCCGCCTTTATCTGATATGTGGAGTGAAAAGCACGGTGGAAATGAATCGACTGGCCGAGAGGGAGCAAGCCAAACCGGCAGATGATCGGCAGGGGAATAGGCGCAGACAGACCTTCGGTAAGGAGCCATAAAAGGTAAAAGGGAAGCTCGTTAATAAGCTAATTTGTTTAAGAAATAAGAAGAAAAAGAAGCAGAGGCAGCGGCGTACCGCTCCAGAGTTTAGATCAAAAATCTGACGAGGGAGGCCGCGTGCGGTCTGCTTCTTTAGATATGGAAAAGGGTGAAAATTACGGCAAGCTGGAAAAATGTATCATGATTAATCTGCTGAACGAGCGGTTTCCCTATACCGAAAAATGGCATTCCGTGTATAAGCTTTTGGAAACGGAAGAATATAGCGAACTGGACGAACTGTTGGAGCTTCACTTTTTGGATTTGACGAAAGTGCTGCCGAAGGAAGGACAAGGAGCGCAGGGCAGTGCAGAGCCAGAAACAATCTGTCCGGAAGGGTTTAGTCTGTTAGAGAGATGGTTAATTTTCATACGGACGCAGGAAAGCGAGGTGCGAAAAGCGATGGCAAAGGGACATGCGACACTGGAAAAGGCGAACCGGATGATGGAGGAATTTCATTTGGATAAGCAGGAGAGAATGCGCTATCAGGTGGCGATGAAATATGAAAGGGACTAT
>JBGZBY010000111.1:0-4924 GCA_041844915.1 Eubacteriales bacterium | reverse complement strand
TTGAGTCTATTTCAGTAATTAACTGATCAACTTCCTTTTGAATTAATTCACGATCCTTATCTTGATTGGAGTCGTTGGCAGCTTGTACCGACAATTCCTTCATTCTCTGCAACATAGCATGAATTTCGTCCATTGCACCTTCAGCAGTCTGAACAACAGAAATGCCATCCTGTGCATTTCTGGAAGCTTGATTCATACCGCGAATCTGTGCTCTCATTTTTTCAGAAATAGCAAGACCAGCTGCATCGTCAGCCGCACGGTTTACGCGGAAACCGGAAGATAACTTTTCGGTTGATTTGCCTTGTTGGGTGGTTAATGTTCCTAATTGTCTGTGGCTATTGATAGCCATGATATTTGCGTTAATTCTCATTGTTTCTTTCCTCCTTGGAATCGTGGGTTTAGCGACTTCCTGTCGCTTTGTAGCTTATTCAATGTTACCAAAATTATTATCGGTTACTTTTTTCAAAACTTTAGAGCATTTTTCATTTTTTGAAAATTTTATTTCAAAGCTCTGGAACTGACCTGCCTTATTGCGCTGTCCTTCCATTTTCCGCCATAGCTCGAACCATTTTCAAAAAACCGACCTTCAAACAACGTAAAAGTTTCTGTGCTTGATGTCACGGCTTATACCATCTCGGTCAAGCTAAGCAGTAAATGGAATAAATTCTTATTCAGGCAATTGCCAAATACTCTATGAAAACTTTGCCTGCCAACTTAAGAGCTTTCTGCCCAGCCGGCAAGCAAAGAATCAAATCAATTATTTGAGCAATTGCAGAACTCCCTGCGGAAGCTGATTAGCCTGTGCCAACATGGACTGTGCTGCTTGGGTCAGGATGTTGGTTCTGGTGAACTCCATCATTTCCTTGGCCATATCAGTATGACGGATACGAGATTCCGCAGCAGTTAAGTTTTCAGCAGAGTTATCCAAGTTACGGATGGTATGTTCCAAACGATTTTGGATTGCACCAGGAGTTGCACGACGTTCTGCTAATTTAACAATAGCAGTCTCAACATTAGAAATTGCACCTTGTGCAGCAGCTTTTGTCTTTACCGAAACTTTATCACTACTGACCTCTAAATCCTTAGCTTTCACACTACTAATTGTAATTCTAATTCTTTCTGACTCGTTGTTGTTTGCACCAACTTGAAAATCTTTGTCCTTAAAGCCACCGCTTAATAAAACCATTTTATTAAATTGTGTCTTTACAGAAATTGAGTCTATTTCAGTAATTAACTGATCAACTTCCTTTTGAATTAATTCACGATCCTTATCTTGATTGGAGTCGTTGGCAGCTTGTACCGACAATTCCTTCATTCTCTGCAACATAGCATGGATTTCATCCATAGCGCCTTCAGCCGTCTGCACTACCGAAATACCGTCCTGTGCGTTTCTGGAAGCCTGATTCATACCACGAATCTGTGCTCTCATTTTTTCAGAAATAGCAAGACCAGCTGCATCGTCAGCCGCGCGGTTTACGCGGAAACCAGAAGATAACTTCTCCGTTGATTTGCCTTGTTGGCTGGTCAATGTTCCTAATTGTCTGTGGCTGTTAATGGCCATAATGTTTGCATTAATTCTCATTGTTTTTTCCTCCTTGGAATTGTGTGTTTGGCGACTTCCTGTCGCCTTGGGTTATTTTAGGCTTAATGCCTTACATTTTATATATCGGCTATCTTTCCTGCCGACTTAACCACTTTCACAAAATTATTTTTTTTGATCAAGAAGAGCGGATTCTCCAGATATCGGAATTGCCTGATAAGACTGACGGATGGCTTTTTTGCTTCTGCCCTCCCGAATCTGGTTGCGTTGTCTTTCACCAAAAACTTGCAGCTCCTTTTCCAATTCTTTTTCCAGCTTGATAATTTCTTCCTGCTGAAAATGCAGCCGACTGCGATTTTGCAGAATTTGCTCCAATTCTGCTTGCTGAGTAACGGTCGGCTCTTCTTTAGCTGCTTCCAGCTCAATCTTAAGCTGATCCTGCCGTTCCTGCCGCTGTGCCAGCAAGGTCTGAAGCTGCTCACGCTCGGTGAGCAAGCGCTCTATCTCATCGGCAGCCGGCTCCTCCGCCTGCAAGGCGCGGCGCTGCGCTTCTAGCTGCTTTTGCACCCTCTGCCAAAGCTCCGCTTCCTCCTTTAACAAGAACAATAATTCTGTCCAATGTTCCATTGTTTTTCCTTTCTTCGCCCGCATGCCTTACCAAACAGCTACTCCTTAACCTAACTGCTTTGTCGGAACACTCTTAGCGTTTGCCACCTAGCTGCTGAGCAAGCCAATTTGAAGTACTGTTTGACTTTGATAGGGCTTTTTCCATGGCTGCAAACTGTTTGCGGTATTTTTCCTCCAGACTGACCAAACGGTCTTCCATAATCTGGATTCGGCGTTCCACTTGCCTATATTCTTCTTTGGCAGCTTTGTCATCATAAAAACTCATATAGGAACGCAAAGTAGTTGATTTCATCTTGTCCGCTAGTTTATCGCTTAATTTCTGCGCTAGATTGGAAACCAGTTCAGCTACTGCTTCCGGATCTTCTTCAATCGCCTGCCGCAGCTTATTCGGTCTTTCCGATCTGCCGCCGCCTAATTCACTGTCGCCGTCAACAAACAGTACAGCGCCAGTATTAAGCTTATAATCTCCGGTCGAGATACCCAAAGTGCTTAACGCATCATACTTGCCGTTGCCGCTAACGGTTGTAGTAGCAAAAATCGTACGCATATCACTAAGAATTTCTTTCAGGTTTTTATCTCTTTTAAATACTCTGCCTCGCAGTTTTTCTTCCCATTTTTTTACATCGGCTTCCGACAATCCCTTTTTTTCTTGATCCGTCAAAGGTTCCATATCACGCTCGCTACGGCGGACGGTGACGTTGACCTTATCCTGCATTTCGGTTACAAGCGCATTGTATTGCTTGAGAAAATCCACGATCTGCTTATAGGCGCCGTCCACATCGCGACTGACTGATACAGTTGCCTTGCCGAGAGAACGCAGAGTAAGCTTTAAGCCATTTATCTCTACTTCATTGCTTTCCGCAGTAAATTCGGTGCCATTGTAAAGATATTTGGCATCTTGACCTTTGATTTCCGTTGTTGAAAAGCCAAATGTTGTTGCAATATCGCCGCTTAGGCGGAAACTCTGCTTTTCTCCACTGTTTTTAGTTGCCAAAAAGAGCCTACCATTTTTGAGGTCAAGATTAGCTTCCACATCCAACTTGCCCTTGCTTTCATTTTTGATTTTATCGACAAAACCTCTTAAGGTGTCAGTTGCATCAGCAGTAACAGTAATCGTTTGCTCCGTTCCCTGCTTGTCCTTATAGGTAATGGCGAAGCTTTTGCCAGCCAGTCCCATATCTTGCATAGTCGTTTCTGAAGCAATTTCAGTTCCCTGTGTTGTTACAAGTTTTCCACTGGCTGTTGATGCCGTTTTTGCCAGCGCTAAAACTTCCAACTCATGAGTGCCTTTCTGTGCCGTCGCTGTTGCTTGAGCGTCAACTGTCGTAGCATTGGAGCTAACGGCTTTGTTCTTAATCAAACTCGACTTCAATCGAACACTCGTCAAACTTTTGTTAAAAAAGGAATAGATCTTGGTATTCATCTTTTTCCATTCCTCTTGCCGATAGTCATTGCTCATGTTGCGCTTTTTGTAGCGATCAACCTTGTAGCGCTGAACCTTCATCAGCTGTTCAATCATGTTATCCGTATCCATACCGGAGGCTAAACCTCCAAGCGATAATCTTGACATATTGTGTTCCTCCTATCTTTTTTCATCTAATAAGATGCCGGTAAGCTTCCAGACATATGCAAGCATATCCAAAGCTTTTTCCGAAGGAATCTCCCTGATTACGCTATCATCGTTGGTATTTATTACTTTTACCATGATCTTATTGGTCGTGCCATGAATAGAAAATTCCAAGCGCCGATCATAAATCTTTAATTTTTGGTTGGCATCTTTAACCTGCTTGAAAAGCTCCTCCTCTGTCATCTCTTTCCGAACTTCCTGTACCTGCGCGACTTTTTCGCTTTCCAGCTTCATTTGTTCCGCCGAAGTGCTTCTTTCTTCTGCTGCCGGTGCATCGGGCTTTACCGCCGAGCCGATCTTGGGCAGCGTAAACGCATCCATACTTCCTTCAATTCTCATAATTTTTTCCTCCTTGGATTTTTTCCTTGCTCCTCCTATTTGAGCATTCAAACTATTTATCGGTCAAAACTAAAAAATCTTAACCGCTTTTTTAAGTCTTTTGGAGAAGTTTTGAAAAAAAGACTTCTCCGCTCCCGCAGGTTCGGAAAGCTCTTAACAGGCTTTTGGCAAAATCTGAGTAAAAAAGATTTAATTTATAGGAAAATGCCTCGCAAGGATTGCCATTCATCCCAATTTTGTCATCCTTTTTGGAAGGTACGTCGAAACTTACTCCTTACAGTCGCTTCGAACAACGGGCGGCCTTCCAAAAGGGATGACAGGGCTCGGGGAGCGGACGGTGCTATGGTAGCGATTTTATATGAATGGGTGTTGAAATGGGTTGATTGAAAAGATGGCAAAGTAAACTTAAAAAGCAAAAAGCATCGCTCCAAGACATTTTAGAACGACGCTTTTTCTCATTTGTAGTTTATAGTTTAAAGCTCCGCAATCTCCTCGGCGGTAAGACCAGTATATTTCATTATTGAAGCAATCGGAATATTGTCTTGCCTCATATTTCGAGCGGTCAGGAACGTTGCTTCCTGCTTTCCTGCCATGCGACCAAGGGCTTCTCCTTCTGCACGGCCGCGTGCTTCGCCGATGCGGATGCCTTCCTCCAAGGAGGATGCCCGATCGCATTCGTACCGGAAAGCGGCTTCGTATCTTAAACGTTCTTCTTTATTACTGTAGAATTGATCCATTACCTCATTTGCATATTCCATCACCTTGTTCTCCCTTCCCAGTCGGCTGCGTAC